>NZ_BADY01000001.1:0-136682 GCF_000241185.1 Pseudoalteromonas sp. BSi20495 | reverse complement strand
CTTAAAAAATTCCTAATAAAGAAATTAAAGCCTGACTCACTATTGAGCCAGACAAGCTAAAATTATATAACAGCGCGAGCTGAAATTATTGTATCTGCAACATTTTTAGAGGCTTCAGCGTACTTCACAAACTCCATAGAGTATGAGGCACGGCCCTGAGTTGCAGATCGTAAAGCAGTCGCATAACCAAACATTTCAGAAAGAGGAACTTGCGCATTAATTTGCTTAAGCCCACCTAATGCATCTTCCATGCCTTCGATTATGCCGCGACGACGGTTTAAGTCGCCAACTACATCACCCATATTTGAATCAGGAGTGAGTACTTCAACCTTCATTACTGGCTCTAAAAGTACAGGGTTAGCTTTAAGCGCCCCATCTCTCATTGCCAATGAACCTGCTATTTTAAATGCCATTTCATTCGAATCTACATCATGGAATGAACCATCATATAAAGTCGCTTTAACGCCAAGTAATGGGTAGCCTGCCAGTACACCCTGAGACATTTGCTCTTGGATACCTTTGTCTACCGCAGGGACGAACTCTTTAGGAACAGAACCACCTACGGTTTCGTTAACGAACTCGTAAATTGGTGACTCATCATCCGTAATATCCATCGGTTCAAGTTTAATCCAAACGTGTCCATATTGGCCACGACCACCTGACTGACGTATAAACTTCCCTTCAACTTTAACAGTTGAACGAATAGCTTCTCGGTATGAGACCTGCGGCTTACCAACGTTACATTCAACACTGAATTCACGTTTCATACGGTCGACGATGATATCTAGGTGAAGTTCACCCATGCCAGAGATTATAACCTGGCCTGATTCTTCGTCAGTTTGTACGCGAAAAGAAGGGTCTTCAGCAGCTAGTTTTCCTAGCGCGATACCCATCTTATCTTGGTCAGCTATAGTGCGAGGCTCAACCGCAATAGAGATTACTGGTTCAGGGAATTCCATACGCTCAAGCGTAATAATAGAATTCGGATCACACAGTGTTTCACCTGTTGTTACGTCTTTAAGACCAATAGCTGCCGCGATGTCGCCTGCGAAAACTTCTTTGATCTCTTCACGAGAGTTTGAATGCATCTGTACGATACGGCCAAGTCGCTCACGCTTACTTTTTACTGGATTATATACCGTGTCACCCTGTTTAACAGTACCAGAGTAAACACGGAAAAAGGTCAAGGTCCCAACAAACGGGTCTGTTGCAATCTTAAAAGCGAGTGCAGCAAACGGCGCTTTATCATTAGCCGGACGTTCTTCCTCAGTACCATTTTCTAAGATACCTTGGATTTGTTTCACTTGTTCTGGTGACGGCATATATTCAACAACGCCATCAAGCACAGCTTGAACGCCTTTGTTTTTAAATGCGCTACCACAAGTAACTGGAACAATCTCATTAGCTAATGTTCGTTGACGTAAAGCATTTTTAATTTCTGCTTCACTTAACTCTTCACCTTCTAAGTATTTATCCATTAGTTCTTCTGAGGCTTCAGCAGCGCTTTCAACTAAATGAGAGCGCCATTCTTCAGCCAATTCCAGAAGTTCTGCCGGTATTGCCTCATAAGAGAAAGTCATACCCTGGTCCGCTTCGTTCCAGTTAATCACTTTCATTTTTATAAGGTCAATAACACCTTTAAAGTCGTCCTCAGCGCCTACAGGCAACTGAATTGGAACAGGCGTTGCTCCAAGACGAGATTTCACCTGGCTAACCACAGCTAAGAAGTCAGCGCCCGTGCGATCCATTTTATTTACGAAGATCATTCTCGGAACTTCGTATTTGTTCGCTTGACGCCAAACTGTCTCAGTTTGCGGCTGTACACCAGACGAAGCACAAAGAACAACTACCGCACCATCTAGTACGCGTAAAGAACGCTCTACTTCGATAGTGAAATCTACGTGTCCTGGAGTATCAATAATATTGATACGATGGGCGTCAAATTGAGCATCCATCCCTTTCCAAAAACACGTTGTTGCAGCAGAAGTGATTGTGATACCACGCTCTTGTTCCTGCTCCATCCAATCCATAGTTGCAGCGCCATCATGTACTTCACCGATCTTATGAGAAAGACCCGTGTAGAACAGAACACGTTCTGTTGTGGTGGTTTTGCCTGCATCTACGTGAGCAACAATACCTATATTACGATAGCGCTCAAGTGGAGTTGTACGTGCCATATGATCCTCTTAAAGGTTAAAGACAGATTACCAACGGTAATGAGCGAATGCTTTATTCGCTTCAGCCATACGGTGAACGTCTTCACGTTTCTTAACCGCAGTGCCTTTATTATCAGAAGCGTCAACGATTTCTTGAGCTAAACGTAAGCCCATAGATTTTTCGCCACGCTTACGTGCAGCGTCTACTAACCAACGCATACCTAATGCGTTACGACGAACTGGACGTACTTCAACTGGTACTTGATAAGTTGAACCACCAACACGGCGAGATTTAACCTCTACCTGTGGGCGGATGTTATCAAGTGCAGTTTCAAAGATTTCTAGGTGCGACTTGCCTGATTTCTCAGCAGCCACGTCTAGCGCACCATAAACAATTTTTTCAGCAGTAGATTTCTTGCCGTCTAACATCACGATGTTAACGAATTTAGCAAGAAGTTCCGATCCGAACTTAGGATCTGGAAGAATTTTACGTTGACCGATTACGCGTCTTCTAGGCATTTTGTATCTCCGGTTTATTCAGGTTTGCTCTTTCGAGTCAATCACCCAAAACAATAATTATAAATATTTAGTGCTTGGCCTTACTAACGGGATACAATTACCCTTTAGGGCGTTTTGCACCGTATTTAGAACGAGCTTGACGACGATCGCTAACGCCTGCACAGTCAAGTGCACCACGAACAGTGTGAAAACGCACACCTGGTAAATCTTTAACACGACCACCACGGATTAGGATTACACTATGCTCTTGAAGGTTATGACCTTCACCGCCAATGTATGAAGTTACTTCGAAACCGTTAGTTAAACGTACACGTGCTACTTTACGTAACGCCGAGTTTGGTTTCTTAGGTGTAGTTGTATATACGCGAGTACATACACCGCGCTTTTGCGGACACGCTTTTAGTGCAGCTGAGTTACTTTTCGTAACCTTGCTACGGCGTGGCTTACGCACTAGCTGGTTAATAGTTGCCATTTAAATAGCTCCTGAAATTAAAATTACTACTGAAAAAAATAAAAAATCCGCCCTTTATTTACGAGCCTGCATTAAGCACACAAGTAAATGGGTGGCGGAATTTTAATGAGCAAAGTTTAACCTGTCAACCTAAACTAATCGTAAGACAGCATATAACTGCCTTACGATTACTTAATCTATTGATTAAGAACAGTTTATTGATTTCCAGACAAATCAGCATTTAGAGCGTCTGTAAGTGCTTGAGTTGCCTCTTCTGCACTTACTGTTTGCTCTTCTACGACTACTTTGCTTTGTTTACGGCGAGCCATACGTTCTTGATGATACGCAAAACCGGTACCGGCTGGGATCAAACGACCCACAATTACGTTTTCTTTAAGACCGCGAAGCTCATCGCTCTTACCATTCACTGCCGCATCTGTAAGAACACGTGTTGTCTCTTGGAAAGACGCTGCAGAGATGAAAGATTCTGTTGCTAGTGATGCTTTTGTGATACCCATTAATTGGATTTCAAACTTAGCTGGGATCTTACCTTGTTTTTCAAGGTCACGGTTTGCGATATTAACGCGCGCCACTTCGATTTGTTCACCAGCTAAGAAGTCAGTATCACCACCGTGTATAATGGTACATTTACGTAACATTTGACGGATAATTGTTTCAATGTGCTTGTCATTGATCTTAACGCCTTGCAAACGGTAAACCTCTTGCACTTCGTTAACGATGTAGTTAGCAACATGAGTCACACCACGTAAGCGTAAGATGTCATGTGGTGATTCAGGGCCATCGGCGATAACTTCACCTTTAGACACTTGCTCACCTTCAAACACGTTAAGTTGACGCCACTTGTGAATCATTTCTTCGTAATGATCACCTTCTGGTGGAGTAATAACTAAACGCTTCTTACCTTTAGTCTCTTTACCGAAGCTAATTGTACCAGTTACTTCAGCTAATATAGCTGGATCTTTTGGCTTACGAGCTTCAAATAAGTCGGCTACGCGTGGTAGACCACCCGTGATATCACGAGTTTTCGAACCTTCTTGCGGAATACGTGCTAACACGTCACCTGGGTTTGCTGTAACGCCGTCAATTACTTCAATCGTTGTGAATGAAGGAAGACGTGTTTCTTGCAAGCCGCGCTCTTCACTTTCGATGATAAGCTTTGGTTCTTTCGTATTTACTTTAGCAAGGTCTTTAACAACTACACGGGTTAAACCAGTTAGTTCATCAGTCTGTGCTTCAGTATTTGAGTCATCAATATCGCTGAACGATACTTTTGATTTATGCTCAAGAACGATTGGGTGACTATGCGGGTCCCAAGTAGCAACGATGTCGTTACCTTGAACTTCTGCATTATCTTTAACTGTTAATACCGCACCGTAAGGTACTTTATAACGCTCTTTCTCACGGCCATGACTATCGATGATAGTAATTTCCGTTGAACGCGAAGTAATAACAATCTTATCGTCTGTATTTAATACATATTTAGAGTTATGCAGTTTTAACGTACCGTTAGTTTTAACTTGTACATTATTTTCTGCAGACGCTCTAGATGCTGCACCACCGATGTGGAAGGTACGCATCGTAAGCTGTGTACCTGGCTCACCGATTGACTGTGCTGCGATAACACCTACTGATTCACCAGCGTTGATGATATGACCACGTGCTAGGTCACGACCGTAACAGTTAGCACAAACACCAAAGTCATTATCACAAGTGATAACAGAACGTACGCGAACTTCATCTACTGAATGCTCTTCTAAAAGATCACACAGTTTTTCGTCTAGCATGATATTACGTTCAACAAGCACTGTATTAGTACCTGGAATTACAATATCTTCAGCAACAACACGACCTAAAACACGTTCGCGAAGCGCTTCTACAACATCACCACCTTCAATAAGCGGTTTCATTGTTAAGCCATCTTCTGTGCCACAGTCATCTTCATTGATTACCAAATCTTGTGCAACGTCTACTAGACGACGCGTTAGGTAACCCGAGTTTGCTGTTTTAAGTGCTGTATCGGCAAGACCTTTACGCGCACCATGCGTTGAGATGAAGTACTGAAGTACGTTTAGACCTTCACGGAAGTTAGCTGTGATTGGAGTCTCGATGATTGAACCATCTGGACGTGCCATTAGACCACGCATACCCGCCAACTGACGAATCTGTGCAGCACTACCACGAGCACCTGAGTCGGCCATCATAAACACTGAGTTAAATGACGGTTGCTCTACTTCTTCACCCTTTGCATTGATAACTGTGTCTTTCGACAAGTTAGACATCATTTCACGTGATAAGTTTTCGTTAACACGTGACCAGATATCGATAACTTTGTTGTACTTTTCACCAGCCGTTACAAGACCTGATTGGAATTGTTGGTTGATTTCAGTAACTTCAGCTTCAGCTGATTCAATTATCTGTGCTTTAACCGGTGGGATAACTAAGTCATCAATACCGATAGAAACACCTGACTTCATTGCATAATGGAAACCGGTGTACATAACTTGGTCAGCAAACACAACAGTGTCTTTAAGGCCTAGACGACGGTAACACTCATTCAATAAGCTAGAAATCTGCTTTTTACCAAGCGGCTGATTGATTGACGCAAACGGCATACCAGTTGGTAAAATTAGAGACAAAATTGCACGACCGACAGTTGTATCGATAACAGTAATAGTATCTTCTACTACACCATCTTCGTTTTTAACTGATTGGCTAATACGTACTTTCACGATTGCGTGAAGGTCTGCATTGCCACTGCGGTATGCTTTTTCTGCTTCTTTTGGATCTTTAAATATCGCGCCTTCGCCTTTAGCGTTAATGCGGTCACGAGTCATGTAATAAAGACCCAATACAACATCCTGTGAAGGAACGATGATTGGCTCACCATTCGCAGGAGATAGAATGTTGTTTGTTGACATCATCAATGCACGAGCTTCAAGCTGCGCTTCGATTGTTAACGGTACGTGTACCGCCATTTGGTCACCATCGAAATCGGCGTTGTACGCCGCACATACTAATGGATGCAAATGAATCGCTTTACCTTCGATAAGCACAGGCTCAAACGCTTGGATACCCAAACGGTGAAGTGTTGGTGCACGGTTAAGTAATACCGGATGTTCACGAATTACTTCGTCAAGTACATCCCATACTTCCGGAACTTCACGTTCTACCATTTTCTTAGCTGCTTTGATCGTCGTAGCCATGCCGCGACGCTCTAGTTTGCCATAGATGAATGGTTTGAATAGCTCAAGTGCCATCTTCTTAGGAAGACCACATTGGTGAAGCTTAAGTGTAGGACCTACTGTAATTACAGAACGGCCTGAATAATCTACACGCTTACCAAGTAAGTTCTGACGGAAACGACCTTGCTTACCCTTGATCATATCAGCAAGAGATTTAAGAGGACGTTTGTTAGAACCTGTAATTGCACGACCACGACGACCGTTATCAAGTAGCGCATCTACCGCTTCTTGTAACATACGTTTTTCGTTGCGTACAATAATGTCTGGTGCTGCTAAATCTAGTAGACGTTTAAGACGGTTATTACGGTTAATAACACGACGGTAAAGGTCATTTAGATCAGATGTCGCAAAACGACCACCGTCTAATGGTACTAATGGACGTAGATCAGGTGGCAATACTGGAAGTACTGTCATGATCATCCACTCAGGGTTATTACCTGATTGGTGGAACGATTCCATTAACTTAAGACGTTTAGTGATTTTTTTACGCTTAGTTTCAGAGTTAATTGTTGGTAACTCTTCACGCATCTCAGCAATTAATTGAGCAAGATCAAGTTCACGAAGCAAGTCTAAAACTGCTTCAGCACCCATCTTCGCTTCAAACTCATCACCGTGCTCTTCTAGTGCATCTAGGTATTCTTCTTCACCTAATAGTTGACCACGCTCAAGCGTTGTCATACCAGGTTCAGTCACTACGAATGATTCGAAGTAAAGAACACGTTCAATATCACGAAGCGTCATATCTAGCATTAAGCCAATACGTGACGGTAATGATTTTAAAAACCATATATGTGCAACTGGGCTCGCAAGGTCAATATGACCCATACGATCGCGTCGCACTTTAGTTAGTGTAACTTCAACGCCACACTTCTCACAGATCACACCACGGTGTTTAAGGCGTTTATATTTACCACATAAACACTCATAATCTTTCACTGGGCCGAAAATACGGGCACAGAATAAGCCATCGCGCTCAGGCTTGAAAGTACGGTAGTTAATAGTCTCAGGTTTCTTTACTTCACCGTATGACCATGAACGAACCATGTCTGGTGAAGCAAGACCAATGCGAATTGCATCGAATTCTTCGGTCTTATTTTGTTGCTTCAGAAACTTAAGTAAGTCTTTCACCTTAGCTCTCCTGTCGGAGTTAATCTTGAGGACGGGTAATCTCGTCCCTACATTCTATTCAGCCGTAACAGATGCTGCAGCGTTAACTGCAGCACCTAATTGGCTTAATTTTCTTCCAACTCGATGTTGATACCCAGTGAGCGGATTTCTTTCAACAATACGTTGAACGATTCTGGCATACCTGGTTCCATTTTATGGTTACCATCAACGATGTTTTTATACATCTTAGTACGACCGTTCACGTCATCCGATTTCACTGTTAGCATTTCTTGTAGAGTGTAAGCAGCACCGTAAGCTTCAAGTGCCCATACTTCCATCTCACCAAAACGCTGGCCACCGAACTGTGCTTTACCACCCAGCGGCTGCTGAGTAACAAGGCTGTAAGAACCAGTAGAACGTGCGTGCATCTTATCATCAACCAAGTGGTTAAGTTTAAGCATGTACATGTAACCTACAGTTACTTGACGTTCAAACTGATCGCCAGTACGGCCATCATAAAGTGTAACCTGACCACTTCGAGGATATCCACCAAGCTCAAGCATGTCTTTGATTTCGCTTTCTTTCGCGCCATCAAATGCAGGAGTAGCAATTGGTAAACCACCTTTTAAGTTTTCAGCTAGACGACGAATTTCGTCATCAGTGAAGCTAGCAATATCTACTACTTGGCGAGATTCACCAATTTCGTAGGCTTGCTTGATGAATTCACGTAGCTCATGAAGCTCACGTTGCTCTTTCATCATTTCTTCAATACGTTCACCGATACCACGTGCAGCTAGACCCATATGTGTTTCAAGGATCTGACCGATGTTCATACGTGATGGTACACCTAGTGGATTCAATACGATATCTACCGTACGACCTTTATCATCGTAAGGCATATCTTCTACTGGTACGATAGTCGAGATAACACCTTTGTTACCATGACGACCCGCCATTTTATCACCTGGTTGAATACGACGTTTAACAGCAAGGTATACTTTAACAATCTTAAGTACGCCTGGTGCTAAGTCATCACCTTGGGTAATTTTACGACGTTTATTTTCAAACTTTTTATCGTATTCAGCTTTAAGCTCATCGTACTGTGCAGCTAGTTGCTCAAGTTCAGCCTGCTTGTCTTCTTGTGCAAGGCTTTGAGTAAGTAGTTTTTCAGCATTCAGTGACGTTAGTTTGTCTTCTTCGAAGCCTGCATCAACAAGTAACTTGCGAGCACGTCCTAAAACGCCAGCTTCTAAAATACGGAACTCTTCGTTGAAGTCTTTCTTCGCTTCGCGAAGCTGCATATCTTCAACTTCTAACGCACGTTTGTCTTTTTCAACACCATCACGGGTGAAGACTTGTACGTCAATTACAGTACCAGTTACAGAATTTGGTACACGTAAAGAGCTGTCTTTAACGTCAGACGCTTTTTCGCCGAAGATAGCTCGTAGAAGCTTCTCTTCAGGTGTCAGCTGTGTCTCGCCTTTAGGAGTCACTTTACCTACTAGAATATCGCCGCCTTTAACTTCAGCACCAATATAAACAACACCTGATTCATCAAGCTTGCCTAGTGCAGATTCACCCACGTTCGGGATATCTGCAGTGATCTCTTCAGGACCTAATTTAGTATCACGGGCAACACACTGTAGTTCTTGAATATGGATAGTCGTTAGACGATCTTCTTCAACTACGCGCTCTGATAGTAAGATTGAATCTTCGAAGTTATAACCGTTCCATGGCATGAATGCCACGCGAAGGTTTTGACCAAGGGCTAAGTCACCTAAGTCAGTCGAAGGACCATCTGCTAACACGTCACCACGAGTAACCGGTTCGCCAACCATACAAGTTGGTTTTTGGTTAATACATGTATTTTGGTTAGAACGTGTGTATTTGGTTAAGTTGTAAATGTCGATGCCCGCTTCGCCAGGAACGCGTTCTTCTTCATGTACGTTTACAACGATGCGACTTGCGTCAGCATACATTACTTCACCACCACGTTTTGCAACGATAGTAACACCAGAATCTTTCGCTAGTGTTAACTCAATACCTGTACCTACTAACGGCTTATCCGCTTTCAATGTTGGTACTGCTTGACGTTGCATGTTTGAACCCATCAATGCACGGTTAGCATCATCGTGTTCTAGGAACGGGATAAGTGCTGCCGCTACAGAGATCACCTGTTGTGGTGATACATCCATATATTGCTGATCCATACGACCCATAAAGGTAGATTCACCTTTGTGACGACATGGAATAAGTTCATCTACAAACTCATTGGTTTCAGTTAAGTTTGAATTCGCCTGTGCGATAACAAACTGACCTTCTTCAATGGCTGATAGGTAATCAACTTCATCAGTTACAACACCGTCTACCACTTTACGGTAAGGTGTTTCTAAGAAACCGTAGTCATTTGTACGTGCGTACGTAGACAATGAGTTAATTAGACCGATGTTTGGACCCTCAGGAGTCTCGATTGGACATACGCGACCATAGTGAGTTACGTGAACGTCACGTACTTCAAAGCCTGCACGTTCACGAGTTAGACCGCCCGGACCTAATGCAGAAATACGACGTTTGTGCGTAACTTCTGATAGTGGGTTATTTTGGTCCATAAACTGTGATAACTGAGACGAGCCGAAGAACTCTTTAACAGCAGCCGAAATAGGCTTAGCGTTAATAAGATCTTGTGGCATTATTGCGTCAAGGTCACCTAAGCTTAAACGCTCACGTACAGCACGCTCTACACGTACTAGACCAACACGGAATTGGTTCTCAGCCATTTCGCCAACACTACGTATACGACGGTTGCCTAAGTGATCGATATCATCAACATCGCCTTGACCGTTACGAATAGCAATTAATACTTTCATAACAGACACGATGTCTTCTTTGCTTAATGTGCCTGGGCCTGTGTCTGTATCGTAACCAACACGGCTATTGAACTTCATACGACCTACAGTAGATAAGTCATAACGTTCTTCAGAGAAGAATAAGTTCTGGAATAAGGCTTCAGCCGCGTCTTTCGTCGGTGGCTCGCCTGGGCGCATCATGCGATAAATTTCTACTAGTGCTTCTAAACGGCTGCTTGAAGAGTCAATATTCAATGTATTTGACATGTAAGCACCGCTGTCCACTTCATTGATATATAACGTATCAATTTTAGTGTAACCAGCTTTAACCAATTCAGCCATTAGCTCAAGAGTTAGTTCATCATTCGCGCTTGCTATAACTTCACCCGTTGACTCGTCAACGTAGTTTTTAGCTATAATACGGCCAATAATGTACTCATGAGGTACTTCTAGGCGGTTAATGCCTTTCTTCTCGATGCTCTTGATGTGGCGAGCCGTAACACGACGACCGCTTTCAACAAATACTTCACCGTCTTCGCTCTTGATATCAAAAGCGGCAGTTTCACCACGTAAACGTGAAGGCACAAGTTCCATAAGAACTTTACCGTCAGCTACTTCAAACGTCGTGTTGTCGAAGAAGATTTCTAGGATTTCTTCACTAGAGTACTCAAGTGCACGTAGGATGATAGACGCCGGTAATTTACGACGACGGTCAATACGTACATATAAGTTATCTTTTGCATCAAATTCGAAGTCTAACCATGAACCACGGTAAGGAATAACGCGTGCGTTATATAATACTTTACCTGATGAATGAGTTTTACCGCGGTCGTTATCAAAGAATACACCAGGGCTACGGTGTAGCTGAGAAACGATAACACGCTCTGTACCATTGATTACAAAGGTACCGGTATCGGTCATGAGCGGAATTTCGCCCATGTAAACTTCTTGCTCTTTAATGTCTTTAACTGTGCCTGGAGCTTCTTTGTCCATAACAACAAGACGCAGTTTCACGCGAAGTGGAGCAGAATAAGTCACACCGCG
The DNA here is from genome assembly GCF_000241185.1 of Pseudoalteromonas sp. BSi20495. NCBI lineage: Bacteria > Pseudomonadati > Pseudomonadota > Gammaproteobacteria > Alteromonadales > Pseudoalteromonadaceae > Pseudoalteromonas > Pseudoalteromonas sp. BSi20495. Next base: position 125,296 of record NZ_BADY01000001.1, on the reverse strand, counting down.
AATTTGACATTCTTTTACATCGAAAACTGGCTCACCAATACGATAACTTACGTATTGAAGCTCAGAATTTCCCGAGTAGCTTTTAATAGGGAACACAGAACGGAAGGCAGCTTCCAAACCATGATCGCCATCAGCGTCCGGCACTAAGAATTTTTTAAACGATTCTAACTGTGTAGACAGTAAAAAAGGTATATCCAAAACTTGTGGACGTTTACCAAAATCCTTACGGATACGTTTCTTTTCAGAATAAGAGTAAGCCATGGGGTTCCTCAGCTTGCTGATCTTTGACCCGACCTGTTCTTGTAAGAACAGACTTAACTGGCAGCTATGCCAAGATTTTTACAACATTTAACTGTTGTTCTAATTAGATCCCACTTTAACACTAGCAAACTATAAAGCGTTGAAAGTAAAGAAAAAATCAGATTTTATTTGAACTAAAAGAGTGGATCACTCTATAGCGCAAAAAGGCCGGTGATTAAATAATCACCAGCCCTTGCCTGATTTCTCAGGCAGCGAACTTAGCAAAAGCTAAATTACTTAACCTCAACTTCAGCACCAGCTTCAGTAAGATCTTTTGCAAGTGCTTCAGCTTCTTCTTTAGATACACCTTCTTTAACAGGTGTAGGAGCAGCTTCAACAAGAGCTTTCGCTTCTTTAAGGCCAAGGCCAGTTGCGCTACGAACAGCTTTGATTGCAGAAACCTTGTTAGCGCCAGCGCCAGTAAGGATTACGTCAAATTCTGTTTTCTCTTCAGCAGCTTCAGCAGCTGGACCAGCTACCATTGCAGCTGCAGCTGTTACGCCGAATTTTTCTTCCATTGCTTCGATAAGAGCAACAACGTCCATTACTGACATTTCAGCAATTGCGTCAAGGATTTGGTCTTTAGATACAGACATTACAAATTTCCTAATAATTAACGGACATTACGTCCAAATAAATTTTACACCGAAAGTGATTAAACAGCTTAAAACTAAGCAGCTTGCTCTTCTTTCTGTAGACGTACTGCTTCAATTGTTTTACACAATTTGCCAGCAGACGCTTCTTTCATAGCACTCATTAAGCGTGCAACAGCTTCATCGTATGTAGGTAATGTAGCAAGCATTGCTGCATTAACAACATTTCCTTCAAAAGCGGCCGTTTTTATCTCGAATTTCTCATTCTTTTTCGCGAAATCTGAAAAGATACGCGCAGCAGCACCTGGGTGCTCTGATGAGAAAGCGATTAAGCTTGGACCAACAAATGAATCAGAAAGACACTCAAAATCTGTTCCTTCAAGAGCACGTTTTGCTAAAGTGTTACGGACAACTTTCATCCAAACACCGTTTGCACGAGCTTCTTTACGAAGGGCAGTAATTGCGCCAACTGTTACACCACGAGAATCTGCAACAACTGCAGATAGAGCACCATTAGCTGCTTCGTTGACTTCAGCAACTATTGCTTTTTTGCCTTGAAGATTTAAAGCCATGGGTGTTACTCCTGGTTTAATGGGGATACCGATTATCGGATTCCCCTGTTTTACTCTTCCCTACCAAACAAAGTAGAGATGCTTTTTACGGCGAGAGCCAGAAGGATTAGGAAAAATCTATCTGGGGTCTACACCGTCTACGTAGGTGAATATTAAGGCCGAAGCCACCTACGATCTTGGACGGAAGCCCAATTTATCGTTAAACCCTAAGACTTAACGAAATTATGGACTTCAACCCGAATTTTTTACTTTGCCGACTAATAAATTAATCAACAAAATGGCGCGAAATTATAGTACAAATTTCACGCCATGTAAACACTAAATTAAGCTACAGTTGTAGTTAAAGTGCTTTGGTCAACAGAAACACCTGCGCCCATTGTTGTAGAGATAGTTACTTTTTTCAAGTAAACACCTTTAGCTTGAGAAGGCTTAGCCTTCTTAAGTGCAACAATTAGTGACTCAAGGTTTTGTTGAAGTTGCTCAGCTGTGAAATCAACCTTACCAATAGTAGTATGGATGATACCATTCTTGTCATTACGGTAACGTACTTGACCAGCTTTAGCATTTTTAACTGCTTCTGCAACGTTAGGCGTTACAGTACCAGTTTTAGGGTTTGGCATTAGACCACGTGGGCCTAAGATTTGACCTAGTTGACCAACAACACGCATAGCGTCTGGTGATGCAACAACAACGTCAAAGTTCATCTCGCCTTTTTTAACTAGCTCAGCAAGATCTTCCATGCCTACTAATTCAGCACCAGCTTCTTTCGCAGCTTCTGCGTTAGCGCCTTGTGTGAATACAGCAACACGAACGTCGCGACCAGTACCGTTAGGTAGTACAGTAGCACCACGAACGTTTTGATCAGATTTACGAGCATCGATACCAAGGTTAACGGCAACGTCAACACTTTCTACGAATTTAGCTGTCGCTAACTCTTTTAAAAGAGCAACTGCTTCATTGATTTCGTAATCTTTAGTTACTTCCACTTTTTCGCGGATAGTACGCATACGTTTAGTTAATTTAGCCATTTCTTAGTCCTCTACGTTCAAGCCCATCGCACGCGCAGAACCTGCGATAGTGCGAACCGCTGCGTCCATATCGGCAGCTGTAAGGTCAGTTCGTTTTGTCTCAACGATCTCTTCAAGTTGAGCACGAGTTACTGTGCCTACTTTATCAGTGTTAGGACGGCCTGAGCCTGACTTGATACCAGCAGCTTTCTTAAGTAAGTAAGCAGCAGGTGGCGTTTTCATGTCGAACGTAAATGAACGGTCACCGTAAACAGAGATCACTACAGGAACTGGAGCGCCTTTTTCGATAGACTCTGTACGTGCGTTAAACGCTTTACAGAATTCCATGATGTTTACACCGTGTTGACCTAGTGCAGGACCTACTGGAGGACTAGGATTAGCCATACCAGCGGCAACTTGTAGCTTGATTAGAGCTTCAACTTTTTTAGCCATTATAAATACCTCATTTGGTGGGTCTCAGCCTTGTGCGCGCGAGGACGCGTACTCTAACGGCTTCCCAGTTTAAAAATTGGTTTCGTACTTTTTGCACAGTAAAAATAAATTTTACCTTAATACAAAAAGGCCGCTGATTATAAGATAATCAGCGGCCTTTTTCAAGCTTCGTGCCAAAATTTAAAAAAATAGTGGCGAAGCTTTTTTAATCAATTACTTATCTTGTTCAACTTGACCAAATTCAAGCTCAACTGGCGTAGAACGACCAAAAATAAGTACAGATACTTTTACGCGGCTTTTTTCGTAGTCAACTTCTTCAACTACACCACTGAAGTCTGCAAATGGTCCATCTGTAACGCGTACAACTTCACCTGGTTCAAATAATGTAGCAGGTTTAGGTGCTTCAGCATTTTCTTGTAAACGATTAAGAATGCGTTCCGCTTCTTTAGGACTAATTGGAGCTGGACGATCAGACGTTCCACCAATAAAGCCCATTACGCGTTCAGTGCTGTTCACTAAGTGCCAGCTTGCGTCATTCATATCCATTTGTACTAATACATAACCTGGGAAGAATTTACGCTCAGACTTACGCTTTTGACCAGCACGCATCTCAACAACTTCTTCAGTTGGTACTAATATCTCACCAAAGCTCGCTTCAAGACCTTCAATTTTGATATGTTCAATTAACGTTTGTGCTACACGCTTTTCGTAACCAGAAAAAGCCTGTACTACGTACCAACGTAATTTAATTTCTTTGTTCTCGTTCTCATCCGACATGGGATCAGATCTCCAATCCAGTTAAAAAGCCAACAGCGCGGAATAAAATGCCATCTAATCCCCAAAGGATAAGTGCCATAATCACTGTTGCAACCATTACAATTAATGTCGTGTGGGTAGTTTCTTGGCGAGTTGGCCAAATAACTTTGCGTACTTCAATTCGAGCTTCTTTAGCGAAAGCAAGAAAGTTACGTCCCTTAAATGTTTGTGAGGCAATTGCTAATCCGGCCGCTATTGCAACAACAACGCCGATAGCACGTAGTAATACAGATTGATCTGCATACATATGATTACCAACAACTGCGCCTGCAAGTAGCGCGATTGCTACTAACCACTTTACTGACTCCATCGCACTTGATGGTGTTTCTACATTCGTGCTCATAATATTATTACCTTAACTACAGACACAACAACCCTACACTACGGCAGGGTTAATCCATTAAAATCTAAACTTAAAAACAGACTTAATTTAAACCGGTTTTTAATCTCAGACTACTCAATCACAAGTAAAACTGGCAGGGGCGGAGAGACTCGAACTCCCAACCATCGGTTTTGGAGACCGCTGTTCTACCAATTGGAACTACGCCCCTGCAAAGTGGATGCCTATTATACTTACGCAGTTCATTAACACAAGCCTAAAAGATACCCACAATGCAAAATCTCAACATTGCATTGAAAAATCAATCTTAACATTGATTAAAAAGCAGTTTATGATTGACCAGATACTCGGTTTTTACTTAGCCCACTAGGCTACAAAACTCGCGCCGCGACTAAATAGCCCCTAGATTGAACAAATTTCAATTCACAAAGGTCAACACGCCCTAAGGGATTCACAATAGATAGGAAGTCTGTGAAAGCAATTAAAACAATCATAAAATATAAAGTCATCAGCCTTTTATTATTATTTCATACTAGCTCGCTCGCCCTACCACTGTACTTAGATACATATACAAATGAACAAGGTTTATCTCAAAATTCAATCACCTGCAGTACCACTGATGAAAAGGGGTTTCATTGGTTTTCGACCCAAGGCGGCTTAAACCGATTCGATGGATATGAATTTAAACACTATAAATTCAATCCTTCACAATCGAGTATTTCGGGGAATTGGATTACAGACTGCCTGAATTTAGAAAACGGCCAACTTTGGTTTGCGACGACAAGCAACGGCCTCAACTTATTAAATACTGAAACAGGAAGTTTTAGTGTTTTTAACCAGTATTCAACCCCCTCTATTACAAACCAACGCATTTCAACAATAACCTATAACTCCCCAGAAACAATTTGGATTGGTCACGATAAAGGGCAACTTACTCGGTTAAATACAAAAACAGGTACTACCGAGTTATTTTCTTATCAGGGCAAAAATCAATTAAATGTTGTTTTTAAAGATATGCTTTTTGATGATAAAAAAAACCTTTGGTTAGCAAGTAATATTGGGCTTATTAAGTTCGATTCAAAAACAAATCAGTTCACATATATACCTAATAGCCCTAAACAGCTCTGGCAATTAAAAAAAGCACCAAACGGCAAATTTATTATAGGAGGCAAAACTGGTCTAAGTGTTTTTGACTTAAACACACTCGCATTTTATAACTTTGAGCAACTCAAAAATGTTTGGGTAACTGATGTGCTTATTGATGATGAAAAAAACCTATGGGTAAGCACTTATGGCCATGGTCTTTATTATCAAACTAAAGATATTTTATTAAGTAAACAGTTTCAGCAACTTACTTACTCTCCAAATTTAAAGCATGGCTTAGCTAACGACCACTTATTGTCACTTTACCAAGACCCTAAAGGGATTATTTGGATTGGTACAGATGGTTATGGGTTACATCGCTATGATAAAAGACAGATTCAGTTTGGTCATCAAAAGCATCAAAGCAATAACTCGGCTTCGATTTCGAATGACTTTGTAAGAGCAATACTCAAAGATAGTAACAACATACTCTGGGTGGGCACGCGCGACGGACTTAACAAACACACTGACACAGGATTTAAACACTATAAAGCAGATAAAAACCACAATATTGGCCTAACTAATAACAATATATTTAGTCTTTATGAAGATGCCAATAAGCGCATATGGGTAGGCACGTATGGAGGTGGTTTACTGCTTTATAACCCAGTTAATGATAGCTTTTCAGCTTTTACTATGCAAAGTCACCAACTCAGCAGTAACCGTATTTATGCAATCGAGGGCGACCATATTGGTAATTTGTGGCTGGGCAGTAATGAAGGATTAACGCGATTTAATCCCGATACATTGCAAGTTACACACTTTAAATACAGCGCAGATAAAAATAGCATCTCAAATAATACTGTTTTTAGTATTACTTATGACGGTGAGAACAACGCGATATGGGCTGGAACCCGCGTAGGATTAAATAAATTTTCTTTAAATGATGAAACTTTCACTCATTACCAAAGCGATCTTAAAAAGCCTAATAGTTTAACGCATGACATGGTTACATCCTTGCATTTACAAGATAAAAACACTTTATGGGTAGGTACTTTTGGCGGGCTAAATAAGTTAAATATCCAAACAAACAAAGTAATAAACATTACAGAGTTCGATGGCTTGCTTAACGATAATATTTTTGCAATTAAACAAGACAGCAGCGGTTACTTGTGGCTAAGCAGTAATCAGGGGTTAACCCGTTACGCTCCTCAAACTCAACAAATGCAGCATTTTTTACCCGCAAACGGTATACAGCACCATTCTTTTATTTTAGGCGCCGCTTTTCAAGCGAATGACGGCGAGCTATTTTTTGGTGGTATTAATGGTTTTAATCAATTTGATCCGTTAAAACTAACTCTAGCAACCAAACCTCCAGAACCCGTTATTACAGACTTACTTATTTATAACCAGTCAGTCGCGACGCAGCAATATATAAAAACCAATACTCAAGCGGCTAAGCTTATAAGCTATACAGACAGACTCTTTTTTAAAGAAGAAGATGGTGTTATCGGTTTTAAGTTTTCTGCTTTAAACAGTGCAGAGCCCCCTTCTCAATACCAATATGCTTACAAGTTAGCTGGATTAGATAAGCAGTTTTTATACGCAAACAAAAATCAGAGGCAAGTTAGCTATTCTCAACTTCCCGCAGGAAGCTATCACTTTATTGTAAAAGTTAAAGACCAATACGGCCAATGGAGTGATGATAAAACGATGGTTGCGCTTACTGTTACTCCACCCTGGTGGAAGAACAATGTTGCTTATGTCACTTACATCATTATCGTATTATTTATAATGTGGTTAATTATAACAGCAAGGTATAGAGCTAAAGTTGCAGAGCAAGCAAACTTAAAAGAGAGAGAACTTAGCAGCTTAAAAACCCAGCTATTAGATAACGTTAGCCATGAACTTAAAACACCATTGAGCTTAATATTAGCGCCACTTGATAGTTTACTAAAAAGTCATAAAGATTCAGACACCCAACAAAAACTAGCGATGATTCAACGTAATAGCCATAAGCTATTGGATCAAATAAACCAACTTTTACAGCTCAGTCAGCGCCCAAGCACTGCAGTGAAACACGTAACACCCTATGCTATAAATCCGGTAGTTGAACAATTAATCGAAGATTTCACTCCTTTATTTAAACAAAAAATATTACGTTCGAGTTTGAAGATTTAACGCAAAAAAATATTCTCATTGAATTAGAGCCAAATCATACAGTTTCTATTATCAGTAACTTATTAAGTAACGCCCAAAAATACACCCCGAACGGAGGTAAAGTATTACTTCAGCTATTAACTCAAAAACAAATATTAACCATCATAGTCTCAGACACTGGTGTTGGTATAGATAAAAAGCACCTCGAGGCAGTTTTCCAACGATTTACACGCATAGATACGAGTAATCAAAGCGGTAGCGGTATTGGCTTAGCACTTATAAAGCAGCTAGTTGAGCAATATGAAGGAACCATTGAACTTAAAAGTGAATTAAACAAAGGAAGTTGCTTCACTATTTCACTCCCAATAACTCAAGTAGACGAAACCTCTGACCTTACTGCTCTTGCTGTATCTAAAAGCAATAATTTATGTGCAGTAAAAAACAATAAAATTCTTATTATCGAAGACAACGATGAAATGCGTGATTTACTAACGTCACTCTTTATTAGCAACTTCGTATGTATAAACGCCGTTAACGGAGAGCTAGGTTTAGCTTTATGTAAAAGCGAAATGCCTGACTTGGTAATAAGTGATGTAATGATGCCTGTTATGGATGGCTATCAGTTTATTAAAGCACTGCGCAGCGACACGGCTATTAGCCATATTCCGGTGTTATTACTTTCAGCAAAGGCTGATACGCGCAGCAAATTAAAGGGCCTGGACTTACTTGCTGATGATTATTTAAGTAAACCCTTCGAACCACAGCTGTTATTAAGCCGCGTTCAAGGATTATTAACGATTAGAGAAGTACTCAATCAAAATTTAAAACAACAACTACCTGCTTTATCACAAACAATCGAGCTCGACCCACAAATGGCGCAAAGTAAAGATTATGTATTTACCGAGCGTGTAAAAACGACAGTAAAAGAGCATTATCAAGACGAAGCGTTTAACGTGGAAGAATTTGCAGCTGCGCTTTATCTTAGCCCTCGCGCTTTACAATTAAAAATGAAAGCCTTGTACAACCTAACACCAAGCGATTACATTCGAAACATTCGCTTAGAATTTGCACAAGAGCTTTTAAAAAATAGTGAGCTTGCGATTGGTTTAGTAGCACAGCAAGTTGGCTTTAATTCACAAAGCTACTTTGCCCGCTGCTTTAAATCAAAATATAACATGTCCCCAAAACAGTTTCGTGAAAAATCCTCATAAATTTCGCCTGTGTGACTAAATATTTCGCACCAGTACTATTTTTAACCTACTGATTTAACTAAATTAACATGAATATAAATATTGAAGGAAATGCACAACATTTCCTTTAAGCATATTAATTAAGGACAGTCATATGTTAAAAGCACCACAAAAACTATTATTAACGGCACTATTAACGACCACTCTGAGCGCTTGTCAAAGCACCTCTACAAATGTCACTTCAGGTCAAAACTCACCAGACATAAATGCAGTTGCACAAGAACAATACAATGGCCCTAAAGCTCGTATTGCTGTTGCACGCTTTACCGATAAATCTAACAACTCAAAATGGTGGCGCAAAGAAATAGGCGACGGTATGGCTGATCAATTAACTACGGCTCTAGTATCAACAAACCGCTTTATTGTTTTAGAGCGCCAAGCGCTTGATGCTGTTTTATCAGAACAAGACCTAGCAGCCTCAGGTCGCGTTAGCGCTTCATCGGGTGCTGCTTATGGCGAGATTGAAGGTGCTGAAATAGTCGTGATTGCTGCGGTAACAGAATTTGATGACGATAGCTCTGGTGCAAGTGTTGGCAGTGGCGGCTTTATCGGTGATGTATTTAGCTCTGTATCTGCCGGTTTTTCGGGTTCACATATGGCAATTGATCTACGCCTTATAGATACTCGCACATCACGCATTTTAGCTGCAACGAGTGTTGAAGGGGGTAGTAAAGATTTTGATTTCACAGGCGCTGCAACCAATTTTGGTGGCGCACTCGTTGGTGGCAATATTAGTGGATGGTCTGATACCCCTAAAGAAAAAGCCCTGCGTGAAGTTATTATTAAAGCGGTTGAGTTTTTAGAAACTAAAATTCCAGATACCTACTATCGCTATAACAGTAACAACACGTTAGCACCGGGTTACACTGCGCCGCCACCAGCTACTAAACGCGCAAAAGCAGCCAGCAAGAGCGCTGTAACAGTTGATGTACCCACTCATAGAATGCCGCATTATGAAAAAATGGATTTAGCAATGTCACGCCTAAGCTTAGTTTGTTTGGGTTACCTAAGAAATCAGCCTGACTACGAAGAGTTTGAAACACAAGATGTTGAATACGATCGTAAAACAGTTATCGCGCTTCGTGAGTATCAGCAAGACAAAAAACTCAAAGTAACCGGTTTAGCTGATGAAACAACCAAAAAGTCACTTGATGACAGTGGTTGTATTGCCAAAACGAACAAATCTAGCCTCGAAAGTATAGGCAACATGTTTAAGTTTAATTAATCAGTATTAGCTTTAAGCTTAAAATTGAAAACGGCTGTTATATAGGCCGTTTTTCATCCACACGTAATAACTCACCACGATAAAAATCACACACTAACCAAATTTGCTCAAATTGATAGGTTCTTGGAAAGTTAAGGTCATTGATCACAGCTTCAAAGTCAGCTTTGCGCCAAATAGTACTCCCGTTACGAATAACAAGCCAAGTACGCTCTGAATAGTAACGTTTTTTCGCTTTTTGTTTCAGCAACCGCTCTAATGCAGCCCGCAATCTGTGTTCACTTGGCTTTTGTGCCATGTCTGCCAAATCTCGTTGCATTTGCATTGACAGCGGGCGTCCTAAAACAGCCATCGCTTCTGTTTCGCTGGCATATAGATGAGCAATTTCTATATCAAGCTGTTCATTCTCTTGATAACAACTAACGTCAGGTTTATTCGGCTCATTATGCCAAATATTACGCATATGAATGCCTTGCTGTTGCTCATAACAGCGTAAAAACAATTTAGCCGCATCATGCTCTAACTGACGCTTTTCCTCATCACTGCTGCGTTTCATTCAACACCTTGTAAACATCATTCAGTAAGCTTGAAGCACCAAACCTAAATGTATTTGCTTGCAGGTAATCATCGCCCATTATCGCGCGTGCAAGCGCTAAATAATCACTGGCATCAGCCACTGTTTTAACACCACCGGCGGCTTTAAAGCCAACATGCTTACCAGTATTTTTAATTGCACTGAGCATAATTTTTGTTGATTCAAGCGTGGCATTTACAGCGACTTTACCCGTACTGGTTTTTACAAAATCAGCACCACCTTCAATTGCAAGCTCCGTGGCTTGATTAATAAGCGCGTCAGTTTTTAGCTCGCCGCTTTCTATTATTACTTTAAGTTGCGCGCGCGACCCACACGCTTTTTTACTTTCGCTTACATAGTTAAGTACAGTTTGAGCATCGCCCGCGATTAACTTTTTATAAGGAATAACCAAGTCAATCTCATCAGCACCGCGCTCTATTGCAATAAGTGTTTCGTTAATTACATCACTTATTGGTGCATCACCCGTTGGGAAGTTAGTGACTGTTGCCACTTTTACATGGTTAAGCTCACGCGCTGCGAGTGATATTTTTGCATCATCAACAAAGTCGCTATAAACACATACGGCGGCAGGCGTGCCCAACGTCGGATTTATACTATTAACAAGCGCTTGAATGTCTGTAGTTGTATCGCTGGTATTTAAGCTTGTTAAATCCATCAGTGCGACTGCTAATGCAGCTTCTTTTTGTTGTTGTGCCATGTAGACTCCCTTGCCTATGTAATACCAATTTTATTAAAAACATGATCATTTTAGCGTATTAAATAACTCACTAACGACGTTAAAAATTATTTATATAGAACAACTATGTATCATAATTTTAGCCTTGTTATTGAGCTATTTTCTCGTCGCTATAATAGATCACTAATTTAATGCAATTGGTATAAGTACAAAATTTAATATGCCACCATATTAACAAATTAAATCAAACTCGCTATAGCTCATAACCAAACACTATAAGCTGATTATTTTACTTGTAACTCGTCGCAATCCCTTGTTAACTAACTCTTAGGCCTAAAAAGCCCACCTATTATAACTTTTAGTTATATCAACTTGGTTTTAATTATTTTTTACTTATTGATAGCCGCTATATTCTGCTCATCAGAATAAAGCGTTTTCTTATATTTGAATTTGTTTAGGGGTCTTATTAACGTGCAGTATTTACCTATCTTTACCAAACTCGACAACAAACCAGTATTGGTTGTTGGCGGTGGAGAGGTCGCACTACGCAAATGTCGCGCGTTTTTAAAAGCGAGAGCAAGCGTTACTTTAGTAGCACCTTGGTTTTGCGACGAACTAAAAGAGCATGCACATAATAATGAAGTAACGCTTATTGATGCTTATTTTGATGAATCGCATCTCGATGGCAAAATGCTTGTTATTGCAGCAACCGACCGCGATGAAGTAAACAACAACGTATTTGAACTTGCCAATGCCCGCAATGTATTTGTAAACGTGGTTGATGACCAACCTAAATGTACGTTTATATTTCCATCCATTGTTGACCGCGACCCAATTACGATTGCTATATCAAGTGCGGGCACAGCGCCGGTACTTGCACGTCGCTTACGCGAAAAGCTCGAAACCCTTATTCCGCATCATATTGGCCCACTTGCAACACTTGTCGGTGGCTTTAGAGACAAAGTAAAAAAACGCTTTAAGCATTTTTCAGACCGCCGCCAATTTTGGGAAGGCGTGTTCGACTCATCTGTCGTGAGTAAAGTACAAACCGGCGATACCCAAGCCGCACAGCAGCAACTAGAGCAAATGCTAGATGCTAAAGCAGAGCCTGAAGGCGAAGTATATGTAGTCGGTGCAGGCCCTGGCGATCCAGAGCTTTTAACACTTAAAGCACTGCAACTTATGCAACAAGCCGACGTCGTCGTTTATGACTTTTTAGTCTCTGACGAAATTATGGAATTAGTGCGCCGCGATGCTGACCTTATTTGTGTAGGCAAACGTTTAGGCGATCATAGTGTTGTTCAAGACGACACCAACCAAATGCTGGTCGACCTTGCTAAACAAGGCAAAAAAGTGTGCCGCATTAAAGGTGGCGATCCGTTTATTTATGGCCGTGGTGGCGAAGAAGTACAAGTACTGGCTGCTAACAACGTAAATTATCAAATTGTACCGGGTATTACAGCCGCTGCAGGTTGTAGTGCTTATGCGGGTATTCCACTTACGCATCGTGACCATGCACAAGCCATTCAATTTGTAACTGGCCACTGTAAAAAAGACGGTCAAGAACTTGATTGGCAATCGCTGGCAAAAGCAAATCAAACGCTGGCTATTTACATGGGCGTAATTAAGTCGCCGCACATACAAAGCGAGCTTTTAAAACATGGCCGCAAAGCCGACACACCAGTTGCCATTATCGAAAACGGTACACGCAAAAATCAGCGTGTAGTAACAGGCCAACTAGGCGAACTTGCCGACTTAATCCAGCGCAACAACATTATATCGCCTGCGCTACTCATTATTGGTGAAGTAGCCGCCCTGCACTCGCAACTATCGTGGTTTGGCCAAAACGAGCAAACAAGCAGCTTTGCACAGCCGCTAACAGATGTATCAAATACATAACCGAATTTTAAATTTGTAACTTTTAATCATTTTAGTAGGACGACTAACAATGGCTTTAACTCACCTTCAGCAACTTGAAGCTGAAAGTATCAAAATCATGCGCGAAGTCGCCGCTGAGTTTGAGAACCCAGTAATGCTTTACTCTATTGGTAAAGATTCGTCGGTACTTTTGCACTTAGCGCGTAAAGCATTTTACCCTGCAAAAATTCCGTTCCCGTTATTACACGTAGACACCAATTGGAAGTTTCGTGAAATGATCGAGTTTCGCGACCGTATAGCTAAAGAATACGGCTTTGATCTACTGGTACACAAAAATCCAGAAGGCATTGAAATGGGTGTAGGCCCGTTTACGCATGGCTCGGGTAAACATACTGACATAATGAAAACCCAAGGCTTAAAGCAAGCACTTAACAAATATGGTTTTGATGCTGCATTTGGTGGCGCACGCCGAGACGAAGAAAAGTCACGCGCAAAAGAGCGTGTTTATTCATTCCGCGACAAACACCACCGTTGGGACCCTAAAAACCAACGTCCTGAGCTTTGGAACACCTATAACAGCCAAGTTAATCCGGGCGAAAGCATTCGTGTTTTCCCGTTGTCTAACTGGACTGAGCTTGATATTTGGCAATACATTTATCAAGAAAACATCGACATGGTACCGCTTTATCTAGCAAAAGAGCGCCCTGTTGTTGATCGCGATGGCACTTTAATTATGGTTGACGATGAGCGTATGCCACTTAATGAAGGTGAAGTACCGCAAATGAAATCTGTACGTTTTCGTACATTAGGCTGCTACCCACTTACCGGTGCAGTTGAATCAACAGCAAGTACTTTAACCGAAATTATTGAAGAAATGCTGCTATCTACGTCATCTGAACGTGAAGGTCGTGTTATTGATCATGATTCAGCCGGCTCAATGGAGAAGAAAAAACGTGAGGGGTATTTTTAATGTCTAGCCAAAATAACGATACATTTAACGAAGTAAAAGAAATAGGCATAGACGCCTACCTAGCACGCCAACAAGATAAAAGCTTATTACGCATGCTTACCTGTGGCAGCGTAGATGACGGTAAATCAACATTGATTGGCCGCCTACTGCACGACAGCCACCAAATTTATGAAGATCAGCTTGCTGCCCTTCATAAAGATAACGAAAAAGTAGGTAATGCAGGTGAAGATCTTGACCTTGCTTTATTAGTTGATGGCCTACAAGCTGAGCGCGAGCAAGGCATTACCATTGACGTAGCGTACCGTTACTTTTCAACGGCTAAGCGTAAATTTATTATTGCCGACACACCTGGGCACGAGCAATACACACGCAACATGGTAACGGGTGCATCAACAAGTGATGTCGCCATTATTTTGGTTGATGCGCGTTACGGCGTGCAAGTACAAACTAAGCGCCATAGCTTTATTTGTGACTCGCTGGGCATTAAGCAGTTTGTTGTTGCCGTTAATAAAATGGATATCGTTGATTTTGACGAAACCGTGTATGAAAAAATTAAGGCCGATTACCTTAAATTTGCTGAGCAACTTAACGTATCAAACATTAAGTTTGTGCCTATGTCGGCGCTTAAAGGCGACAACGTAGTAACGCGTTCTGCTCATACACCGTATTACACCGACAAGCCGCTACTAGAATTACTAGAAGATTCGCCAGCAGCCGAAACAGATACAGGCTTTGAAGCGCGCCTACCAGTGCAATATGTAGTGCGTCCTAATTTAAACTTCCGTGGTTTTCAGGGCACACTGACATCGGGCAAGATACACGTAGGCGATGCAATAAAAGTATTACCGTCGGGTAAAACATCAAGCATTAAAGAAATTGTTACCTTTGATGGCAACCTAGACAGCGCACAAGCAGGCCAAGCAATTACCGTTACCCTTAATAACGAGATTGATATTAGCCGAGGCGACGTAATAGTACCTGCAAATTCAACGGCTGTTGTTACTAACCAGCTGCAAGCTAAAATTGTGTGGATGCATGAGTCGCCATTAGTATTAGGCAAAAGTTATAACCTAAAGCTAGGCAGCAAAAACACCTCAGCTATTGTTACAAAAATTGATTACACAATTGATGTGAACACGCTTGAACACGGCACTAGCGACTCATTACAGTTAAACGAAATTGCGATTGTAACACTTGAACTAACCGAAACTATTTTGGCAGACGAGTACCACAGCAATCACGAAACAGGCTCGTTTATATTAATTGATCGCTTATCAAACCTAACAGTTGCTGCGGGTATGATTGAGCAAGTACTGCAAAGCCAAGCACAGCAAAGTAACTTTAGCGAATTTGAAGTTGAATTTAACAGCTTAGTACGCAAGCACTTCCCGCATTGGCAAGCGCTTGATATTTCTAAGTTATAAGTTAACTTTAGCCTGTTAGGAATTTAAAAGCATGGTAGAACAGCTCGTTTTAACAGGCATTATGCTTACCTTAGTCGGGTGCCTTTTTGGCACCCGTATTAATCCAGCATGGTTATTTGTAAGCGCTATTGGCACCAGCTACTTAGCAGGGCTAATCGATCTTGAAAGTATGTTAGTTAACTACGCTAACCCGTCGCTTATCACTTTAGTACTATTGGTGTTAGTGTCGACTGCAATAGAAAAAACCACCCTAATTCAAAAGTTAGCGCAATCGCTATCTAAAGGTAGTTTAGTAAAATCGGTAACAAAATTGGGGTTATCAACCGCCTTTTTATCGTCGTTCACTAACAATACCGCCGTTGTTGCATCGCTTATTACAGCGATAAAAGACAATCCTAATCACTCCCCTTCAAAGCTATTATTACCGCTGTCGTACACTGCTATTTTGGGCGGCACTATTACGCTTATTGGTACATCAACCAACTTAATCGTTAATGGCTTTGCGGTAGATGCGGGCATGGAACCACTGGGCTTTTTTGACTTTACCTTAGTAGGTCTAGGCGCGCTAAGCGTAGGCCTAATTACTATTTTAGTTATGCTTAAATACTTACCCGACAACGGTAAAAGCGACCAAGAAGTCGTGCCTTTTTACCTAGAAGGTAAAGTACAAGCAAACTCAAAGTTAATAGGCCAAACCGTTGAAGAAAACGGCCTGCGTGATTTAAAAGACTTATTCCTTGCAGAAATTATTCGCGACGGGAGCCGAATTTGCGCAGTCACCCCGCAGCAAATTATTCAAAAAGACGACGTGCTACTTTTTGTAGGTGACATAAAATCGGTGCCATTACTTACCCGTTTTGACGGTTTAAAAGTAGTGCACGAGAATCATCAAAAAGACATAGAACACTTAGTAGAAGTAGTCGTAAGTCAATCTTCAAAATTTATTGGCAAAACCGTAAAAGAAGCCCGCTTTAGAGAGCAGTTTCATGCAGCCGTTATTGCTATTCGCCGTGGGCACGACCGCTTACAAGGTGGCCTTGGGCAAGTGCAATTACAAGCTGGCGACTCACTTATACTCGCACCAGGCAAAAACTTTTACAGCTTGCCTAATTTAAAGCGCGAATTTGTGTATATTTCAGGGTTTGACTTACAAGCCCACCTTGCGCCTAAACAATCAAACATTGTGTTACTAAGCTTTGCCGCAGTACTGGGTTTAAGCATTATTGGCATAGTGCCGCTGGTTAAAGGCTTATTAGTATTACTGATTGGCTTAATGCTCAGTGGCACCATAAAACTTAACGAAGTAAAACGCCGTTTTCCTATCGAGTTATTAGTGGTAGTAGGCAGCGCCATTGGCCTTGCTAAATTAATGATAGGCACCGGACTTGCCGGGCAAATATCCGACGCCATGTTTATGGTACTTGGGGATTTTGGCCCGTACGGCGCATTTATTGCCATATTTTTAATGACCGTATTATTTACCGAGCTTATTACTAATAACGCAGCAGCTGCCTTGTCGTTCCCTGTTGCTTACTCGCTCGCGGTTGGTTTTAATGTAGACCCGCTACCGTTTATTATGGCGGTTGCCTTTGGCGCATCAGCCAGCTTTATATCGCCATTTGGGTATCAAACTAATCTAATGGTTTATAGCGCGGGTAACTATCGCTTAAAAGATTACATAGTGATGGGCTTACCCCTTTCTATTATTTATTCAATCACGGTATTAACCTTGATCCCGCTGGTATTTCCGTTTTAATACCTGCGCCCACAGCATAAGAGACTCTCACTATGGATGAAAATATAGTTTGGCATAACTACGCAACTACAAAAGCACAGCGTAGTGAGCAAAAAAAACATAAGCCCGCTATTTTATGGTTTACCGGCTTTTCAGGCTCTGGCAAAAGTACCGTAGCAAACGCATTAGAAGCAGCACTTAACCAACAAGGTACGCATACTTACCTGCTCGATGGCGACAACGTACGCCACGGTTTGTGTAAAGATCTAGGCTTTAGCGACGAAGACCGCATTGAAAACATACGCCGCGTAGGCGAAACCGCAAAACTAATGACCGACGCTGGCTTGTTAGTACTTACTGCGTTTATATCGCCTTTTAGAGCAGAACGCGACATGGTGCGCAGCTTAGTAGACGAAGGCGAATTTATCGAAGTATTTATCGATACCCCACTGGATGTATGCGAAAGCCGCGATCCAAAAGGCTTATACAAAAAAGCCCGCGCTGGAGAGATAAAACACTTCACTGGTATCGATTCAAACTACGAAGTGCCAAACAATCCAGAAATAATTTTAGATACAAGTAAAAACACCCTAGACCAATCGGTTACACAACTGATAACGTATCTAAAACAAAAGCACATAATATAGGTTAACCCCATGAATCAAACCGAACTGCTAGAAGAAACCCTCATCCTTGCCCGCAAAGCAGGCCAAGCGATAATGGGAATTTACGAAAAGGATTTTAACGTTGAGTACAAAGCCGATGAAAGCCCCGTAACCGACGCCGATTTAGCAGCTCATAAACTGATTGTGGCAGGGCTTCAACAGCTCACACCTGATATTCCAATACTCAGTGAAGAAAACGCCGACATAAGCTGGGATATACGCCAAACGTGGAAAAGCTACTGGTTAGTTGATCCAATCGACGGCACTAAAGAATTTATTAAAAAGAACGGTGAATTTACCGTAAACATCGCCCTAATCAAAAACGGCATTCCTATTTTAGCCGTAGTTGATGCACCCGCCCTTGGCGTATCGTACTTAGCTGCCGAAGCCATTGGCGCATTTAAAGATAAAGGCGATGAGAGAATTGAGCTTAAAGTAACCACCAAACCTAATAAAGGGTTAATTCGTGTTGTAGGCAGCCGCTCGCACCCATCACCCGATTTAGCCGAGTTTGTGAAACGCTTTGACGACGTTGAAATGGTGTCTAAAGGCAGCTCACTAAAGCTGTGTTTAGTCGCTGAGGGCAGCGCCGATATTTACCCGCGCTTAGGTCCAACTTGCGAATGGGATACGGGTGCCGGCCATGCAATCGCCGAAATAGCCGGTGCTAAAGTCACTAAACTTGATGGCAGCCCGCTTATTTATAACACCAAAGATGAATACTTAAACCCGTATTTTATTGTGAGTGCGATAGAAGAGTAAAAGCTAAGAGTTGCGAGCTGTTAGCCACGATCAGCTCGATGTCAATTTAAACACCGCAGGTTGGGTTGAGTGGAACGAAACCCAACAAATACCTACGAGCCACGGGCTCAGAGTTGCGAGCAGCTCAATAACAATTTATACACCGTAGGCTGGGTTTAGTGCAGCGAAACCTAAAATGAAGAGCCATAAAGCTGAGAGCTTTAAGCCATAAGTTCAAACCTCTCCCCTTAGAGGCTGGTTTGAGCAACGAATAATCCTGTACGATGTTTAGATTTATAAACAATCTCACCACCGAGGCGCTTCGCGCTACATAGAAATTGAGTCATAAGTTATCAATTGCACACTTCACTTAAGAAGCTTTTTGCTGTTTACTTGATATTTTTTTCTTCTATTTCTTCATTTAACTTCTTGGCATTTTTTATAATTACTTTCAGGGATTGAAATATTATGATCTATATCTGAGTTACTTTTAACTGCATCATACGCAGCTCTTGTAAATGCGTATAAACCTTCAGGGAGCTCACTTTCAAACGTTTTACCCGAAATTTCAGAAAATTTCCTTTTATAGCTATCTGTTAATACTTCAATTAGCGCTACTTTCAAATGAGTGTTAGCACTTTTGTTCAATGATTCATCATTACCATTTATTAATAGCAACTGCTCTATATCAACAAGCGGTTCTATCGTTAATCTACTCGCAATATAAAAAGCAACTCTGCGAACTGGAGTATCATATAAATGCCCAACAACATTTTTATAGCTATTAAATAAGCACGATTCTAATTTACCTGATTCGAGATCCCAGAATATAAACTGTGCAATCCTATTTTTCTCTTGAAATGGCTCAGCTTCCAGCCAATATTTTACAAAACTTAATAAATCTTTAGATTGTGTTATATATTTAAATGTTTCAATAAACTTTTGATCAGAATCTATTTTGTCTACATTTTGTTTTAAAGCTCTACGCAGATACTTAGGAGAGTTAATACCCTGCAAATAGTCTTTTAAGCTGTCAAAGTAATACTTATCGTCTATTTCAATTAAATTTAACAACACTATGATGAAATGATGAATATTCTTATCATTTTGCGCTATTTTCTCTAAAGAGCCTTTAAGGTCCTGCTTACTCATGAGAATATAATTTTGCTCATCTAAGAAGTGCTGAAATCTATAAAAAGCTTTAATTTCCCTTTCTCGCAACGTGTAAAGCATTAACAGAGCATATATATTCACTTCCCCCATTAGCCCATCATTTGATGTCCATGCTTCATGAGCTCTTCTCAACACTTTTTTCAACACTCTAAGTGTAGTTAAATAGTTACTAATCAGTTCCAGCTCTAACGACTTATTCGCTATAAATGATAACCGTTTACTTTGGGCATCTCTAAATTCATTCATATTGTCATTGAAAACTACAACGCCTTTTTTTTCAGCTTCTTCTATCATTATTAAAATAAAACGCTCTATTTTTTCAACAGAAAAATCACTAAAAATAATATCCTCTCTATAATCAGTCGCTTTCGATATTACTTCAGCCGCAACTTCATTCTCATTACCCATTGCAACGATAAAATTGATATGGCTCAAGTTTCTATCTTTCAACCTATCCAGCAGTGCAGCTATATCATTTAAGCGCTTTTCCTTTTCATCGCCTGTTCCGCGATCTACATCTTGTAGGGTAATGAGTAATTTATGGTTAGTTACTTCAAGAACATCATTAAGTTTTTGAAAACTTCCTTCAATTTCCACAGGGCCTGCGAGTAACGTAGATGCAAACTGAAACATACTACCACCCGACTTTAGTGCTTCAGTGTAATGTTTAGGTAGTGCACGGAAGGCACATATATCAATATATTGGCTTATATCATCAATAATATTGCTGAGTATCACATGCGCAACATTCCCGCTTGCAGCGCCCCACGTTGATATGTCGCTGTGTATCCAAATACTCTCTTTTTCAGAGTTTTTTGCTAAATCATTCACAATACTTTCGACGATACTGCTTTTTCCGCAACCATAAGGCCCACATAAAGCTATGTGCTGCGCTAAATCCTTTTCATACTTACCACCGCCATTTTTTAACCGTTCGGTGATCCGCGTGGCGTAAACCTGTAAATCGGGTTCTAATTTCTCTGTGCTTTTAATAGTGGAATCGTCCTTAAACCAACTTTTAAACTCATCTAATGTTTTAAAATCACCAGAACTCAGATTTTTCGTACGCTCTAAAGTTATTTGATTACGATTCCATTTAGCTTTAATACATTCATTTATATATTTGATTATCAAAAATATTGCAGAGAATATGTAAACATCTACTGTTATAAAAAGCGGCCAGCTAAAGCCTATCTGACTGATATGCCAATAAATGAAAGCTGTACTAGTCGCTGCGATAAGAGAGAAGCATACAACTAAATTAAGGCTAATTCTTTCATTGCTTTGTTGATAAGCTGTAATTATGGAAGAGCCTAAAATTAATACGATGAAATACTCAAAACAAGAAGTAGCAGCTATTAACTCTTCCTGGTTTGAAGTGAAATAAAAAATAAATCCTATAAAAATCAATGATAACCATAAGCTCATTGTCACTGGCGGGTATCGCCAGCTAAATCCAATATCGCGTTTAGGGTGTGATATATAAAACTTATCAAGCAGAAGCTTTATGCCAATACCCGCTAAAAATGCGCTGCTGTAATGTAGAATTGGATTCGCATTTAAAATAGTGCTCCAACTTAAATATGCCTTTTGTACAAAACCGACTTTGCTTAAGAATACAGTAATTGTAGCGGCGGTAATTGCGCACAACAAAAGAGAGAACCAGCGTCTGGCTGTAATGGGGAGAGTTTTAACTTGTGACAACTTAATATCCTTATCAATGCGTTACCTTGCCAGTGTATACCTTATATTTGTCGATTTGAACAGTCAGTGCTATCCATGATAATTTTTGTTCTTAGATTGAATAATACCGTATATCAACGTTTCACATTATTTATAGATAAAGATAAATACATGGATTTTATACAAGGAATAATAAATGCTCGGATTAATTCGCTATACAGTAGAGCTATGTCCGGAAGTTAAAGGACAACTTATGCTAAACGGTAAACCAGTACCAAACCAACTTATCCAAAGAGGCTTAACCTTAGAAAATGAGGAGATAGATGAAGCCTATACTGATGAGTTTGGTTTTTACTCATTTTCCGCTAAATCAATTAAATCACGTAAGCCTGGCAGTATATTTTATGAGTCAATGATAAGAGTCGTAATAGTGACTCACTTTAAAAGTCATCATCATACTTTATGGTTTGGATTTCAACATGGACTTAAAACCCCAATTGAACTACAAAAAAGACTGATTAATTTAAATGCAGATTTAAGCGCTGAAGAAATAAAACATCAAATCGTTGACTCAGAAGCACCAAGCGGCGAGCATAATATTTCAAGTATTTGTCGCTGGACAAATTAAATCGTATAGGAAATACATTGATGTTTTACTCTGTTTATGGATAATTATAGAAACATGGATTATTAACAAGGAACGATATATGCTCGGATTAATTCGCTATACAGTAGAACTATGCCCCGAAGTAAAAGGTCAGGTTTTTGATAATGGAATCCCATTAGCCAATCAACTCATTGAACGAAGCTTAACCTACAAAGAAGAAGAACTAGATAGTGTTTATACTGATGAAAACGGTTGCTTCTCATTTCCTGCCAAATCTCTAAAATCTCGCAAACCAGGCAGTATTTTTCATGAGCCCGTGGTGCGAGTAATTATTGATCTAGAAAGGAATGACGAAGTGTACTTGCTCTGGTTTGGTAATCAGCGAGGGTTAAAAAATACATCAGAGTTCAAAAAGCATTTGATCAATTTAAAGGCGGATTTAACTTCTAGCGAACAAGTGCATCATTTTATAAACACTGACTCCCCTTTTCAGGAAGAGCATAATATATCTAGTATTTGCCGTTGGTAATATAAACTTTACTTTTTAAAAGGAATTAACATGAGCACTTTATCCCCAGTAATTTGTGCAGAATTGGCCACTATCTCCTATGATATCCATAAGCCAACGAAACGAGGACGTTATCTACTTGAAACATCAGCAACATTAAAAAGCTTGTTCTCTTTTGACCTATCAAACGGTCCTATAAAAGGAATTTCAGGCGGAGCAATGGCCCATGCAACAGGTCATCAAACAGGGTTTGTACTCGTTGGCAAAGGCACCTCTCCAGCTGGTCGCATGAACCCATTTAAAAACGATTTAGTACTTGCCATACGCGGGACTGCATCAATATACGATGCATCTACTGACTGTAGAGCTAATATAAGTGTGTGTGACGGAGGGCATAGTGTACACGCAGGGTTTAACACTTTGTTTGAAACTTTGAAATTACAATTAGCCCCTTTATTACGTGAATTAAAGCCTAATGCTACAGTTCACTGTGTTGGTCATAGTCTGGGCGGCGCAGTTGCCTCATTAGTAGCTGACTGGGCAAAACGACGTTTTAGTTCAGACGTTAAATTATATACTTTTGGAGCCCCAAAAGTAGGCTTAACAAACTTTGCATTAAGCACAACAAATGCGTTGGAGCCCAAAAACATTTTCCGTTGCGTTAATGGCGGAGATGTTGTGCCTATGGTTCCATTCTGGCCATTCATGCAAGCTCCTTACAACGCTCCTGAATATAAAATGGATAACAATCAAATTATAGCTCCTTGGCATCATTTGATGAAATACTATACCCGAAACTCACAAAAGCAATCTTGGGATAGTATCAATAAAAGAGTGACATTTAACCCATTTAAACGCGTTACCTTAGATATTACTCATGCCACTCAAGTACAGCCTTCAATATATTGGATGAATCGCTTAAGTGAAGCCCTTATGACTGTGTTACGTCAAGCAAAACTTGGCACTTTAAACGCACTACAATCAGGCACTGCAAACGGCTTAAGCTTATACGACAAAATTGCGATGATTTTAGCTAATAATAATTTTCATACTGTAGATTTAACAGGCCCTATAAATGGATTACTTGCATGTATGCTGGCCTTTGCTGGTTATGCTAGAACTAAAATAAAGGAGTTATCTGCCGAGTTTATTAAGTGGGTATTCGAAAAAACACTTAAAATGGTTAATCGAATTGCTCAAAAAGCCCTTTCGGCAGTAGATTAAAAGCTAATAATTTCCAATAATAGTAATAAGCAAGAGCATAAAGCCTAAGCTTATTACTATTACAACCCCCACTACAGTTCACTTTTCAAACATCGTTTCATTTTCATTACACTTAGCAACTAAGCAACTAAGCAACTAAGCAACTAAGCATGAAAACTACGTTAAAAGTTATATTATTGCGCGCAATTGTTATTAATAATGGATGAGCACACACATGACAACACCTCAAGGTGTAACGCTTTCAAATACATCAATAAATAACACACTCTTTTACCTCAAAATAGAACCAGCACGATATACAATGGACGCTAAGTCTATATGGCACGGCCGTTGGTGCGGGTACTTTATTTTTACCTATTAATATTGGCATTGGCGGTTTTTGGCCGTTAATTATTATGGCGTGTTTAGCATTTCCAATGACCTTTTTGCCCACCGAGAGTTAGCGCGCTTTGTACTTTCATCAAAAAATAAAGATGCCGATTTTACCGATGTAGTTGAAGAGCACTTTGGTGTGACTGCAGAACGGTTAATTTCTTTATTGTACTTTTTATCTATATTCCCAATTTTGCTTATTTACGGTGTGGCTTAACCAATACTATTGATAGCTTTATGGTTATTCAAATGGGGATGGATTCGCCTTCTCGCGTATTGCTTTCAGGCCTATTGGTTGCGGGTATTATCCTTCGGATCTTGTTTTTAGTTTAGGACGAAAGTCAAAAAGAAAGATCTGTTCCAGTTTACTCATGATGGCTGTTATAAAATTTTTCTAATTACCTACCATTAACTGAAAGCTTTTTAAAAGCAACAACCCTTAACGATTTTGCTGGGCGATAAACGCAAGCGAGTGCTGATTGAATAAGTCAGGACGTTCTACATTACAAACATGGCCGCAATGGTGAATAGTTTGCAGTACGCTATTTTTATGACGCTTAACCATTTCTTTAACAGGGCCAAGGAACATATGATCTTCCTTACCCATAATGTACAGAATGGGAATATCAATGTCTTTTTCTTTGAAGTATTGCATTAAAGGATTTACATCCATGGCTAATTTAAACCATTTTATAAACTCTTTTTGGCACAAGCGCTTTGCTTCACGAACAAATAAAAGTCGAGATTCTTTATGACGCTTCTTCGGCATCATAATAAAAGCAAATAAGCGATACAGCCACATATAAGGCAAGAAGTGTTTAAAAGTATTGCCTAAATAAACCAATGTATTACTGCGCGTATTAAAACGAGTAACCGCTCCACCTAGTACCATGCTAGAAACATATTGCGGCGCAATTTCAGCAATATTTCGAATAAGAATTGTGCCCAATGAAATACCAACAAAGTGTGCGCTGGTAATATTGTTATGATCTAACACATCTATGATGTCTTTAGAGACATTATTAAATGAATAATTATTATCAACAAAGTTTTGTAGTAGATTATTCGATTTGCCGTGACCGCGAAGATCAAGCAACAACACATTATATTCTTTTTTATACGCTTTAAGCTGACGAAACCAGATTGCCGAACTACCACCGGCTCCATGGACAAATACAACCCATGTTTTACTGGCTTCGTGTGGAAAAATAGTATGGAAAAGAATTTCTGTACTCATTGCAGTTAGCGGCCTATTTACTTCATTTGGCATATTCAATTGCAAGAAGTATAACGGAGTTTAATAAAAATCTCTCATGAAGTTCAGATCAATAGCTCCTACTTAACAACTTTTCGGAGCAGATTTTGATTTTTAAATAAAAACGACTCGCTTCTATTCTCAACGTATTTTAGGCGCTTGCCCGTGAAAATCTAAATACAGTTTTTTAAGTTTGTCAGGAACAAGTGGCCAACCTATTTCAATTCCAATGGGAGTAGCCTTGCAAAATAAGTGCTCAACGTAATAAGTGTCTATGTACTCAAGTTCAGCAGGACTTGCAGAGTCTAATTTTAGACTCATATATGACAAGTGCTTTAGAGCATTAGTGACTTTATTTTCGTTGAATGCAAAAGTTGTTAAGTTTGCAAATTCTTCCATGCGAAAAGTAAGCGCCCAACTTTCGTGTTTATCCATTAGCGGGATCACATCTGGAAACTTACATTGTATATCCTTAATGAATCTTATTATTTCTTGCTTTTCCATATACTCCCTTGCTGCACATAGTTATACAAATGCCATTGTACCAGCTAAAAATAATTTGGTGGGGCACGGACAAAGCCAACTGTTCTTGTCCGCGTTTACGACCTCGTTAACTTAACGTTTTGATAACCATACCCACACCATATAATTTTTTAAATGCCTAAATATTGTTTTTATTTAAGACTTACGCTCAATACGTTAAGTTTTTTTAAGGCCTCAAACGATTTTTTAGTAAGCTTCCAATCGCCCTGCACCACTTCAAAAACCCACTTAAACTATTGCTTAGGTTAACTTTTTAAATAATTACGATATAAAAATATCAGTCTTCAGCAACTCTATGAAACAGCTAAACGTATATTAATTTAATATCTTCACATAAAGATACTTGACACAAAGTTAATTCTTACATATCTTTACGTCGAGATTCTTTACAACCCTTTAACTTTAAATTGGAGAACATTATGAAAAACATTATTCAAGTAGCTGGCATTATCGACCGAGAAGAAGCAAATCTAATGCTGGAGTCTGGCATTGAGTGGCTTGGCTTTCCTTTACGCTTACCTTCTGGAAAAGATGATATTTCTGAAACAGATGCAATGAGCATTATTAAAGGCTTAAGTGAGCCTCAAGCCGGTGTGTTGATTAGCTATATGGTAGATGCTGAAGAAGTGAGCGGTTATTGCAGTGAGCTAGGTGTAAAAGCAGTTCAACTACACGGTGATATTAGTGTGGCAGAAATGAAAAAGCTTAGAGAGCTGCGCCCTGATCTTTTCTTATTAAAAAGCCTTGTTGTGAAAGAAGACAATGCTGAAGAGCTGTTAGAAATTGTTGATACCATGGCTGACTTTGTTGACATGTTTATCACTGATACGTTTAACCCTAAAACGGGTGCTAAAGGCGCTACTGGTTTAACGCATAACTGGGACGTAAGCGCTGAACTTGTTAGACGATCTCCAAAACCTCTAATGATGGCTGGCGGTTTAACGCCTGAAAATGTAGCTGATGCAATCTATAAGGTTAAACCAGCCGCAGTTGATTCACATACGGGATTAGAAGGTAGCGACGGCAGAAAAGATGCCGCTAAGGTGAAGAAATTCATTCGCGAAGCTGAAAAAGCATTTTCGGAGATCAATGCTTAATATAATTCACTGCCAGATTAACACCCCTAATCTGGCAGACTCAAATAGGGAGAGCGTTATGAATGCAAATCAAGTTATTCAAATATATAAAGAAGACTCACAAATACTCTCAAGTAGTGTGATCGAGTTACCGCAAACAAATAGACTAAAATACCTGCATGCAAAAATGCGTGACAAGGTAGCTAGTAAAAGCCAATTCATTTTTTATGCTGATCAAGTGTTTCGTCTGCTGATTGAAAAAAGCTTAGAATTAGTACCATTTAAAGATCTCGATGTAACTACTCCCGTGGGAGAAACATACAAAGGCAAGCAGTTTGCAGATCCAATATGTGCCGTTTCTGTGGTTCGTGCTGGTGAAAGTATGGAAAATGAGCTGCGTCATATTGACTTAAAAATTCCCATTGGAAAAATTTTAATACAACGCGATGTCGTCACAAAATTGCCAACTCTTTATTATTCAAAACTTCCGGATCATATCGCTAAATGTCGCGTGCTGATATTCGAACCTATGTTGGCGACAGGCGGCTCTGCAATTTGTGCTATTCAGGTGCTTATAGATGCTGGTGTTTTAGAAGAAAATATCATTTTTGTTAATCTTTTGTGCTCCCCTGAGGGGATTCAAAAAGTTACTCAGCAATTTAAGAAAATTCAAATAGTCACGTCTTCAATTGAAGAGTATCTAAATGGAAACGCATTTATGATACCTGGAATTGGCGACTTCGGAGATCGCTACTTCGGTACGACCGATGTGGGGGCCGTATGACAAATAAACAACTAATACTTTGGATGTTAGTTGCTATGATTGCCCCAACAATTTGGGGCAGTACATACATAGTAACGACCGAGCTATTACCGCCAGATATGCCTTTAATGGCGTCAACACTTCGTGCTTTACCTGCTGGTATTTTATTAGTACTGATTGGTCGAAAGCTACCTAAAGGCATCTGGTGGGTGCGTTCTATCGTGCTTGGCATACTTAATATTGGTGGCTTTTTTTACTGTTTATTTGTAGCAGCCTATCTATTACCCGGTGGTGTAGCTGCACTTGTTATGTCGTGCCAACCTATCATAGTCATGATACTTGGTGCGCTACTCTTTAAAGATACCCTTAATTTAAGGCAATTTATTGCTTGTGCAATTGCGGCTGTTGGAGTCGCGATGTTGGTCTTAGAACCAAATATGAATTTACCTGTTCAAGGTGTTATTGCAGGTTTAATTGGTGCCGCTTCAATGGCCACGGGAATCGTATTAACAAAAAAATGGGGCAAGCCTGCTGACGTTAATTTATATACTTTTACAGGCTGGCAACTCGTTGTAGGTGGATTATTTTTACTCCCGATTGGATTAGTACAAGAAGGCTTACCTAGTAACCTAACAGTGGACAATATAATTGGTTATTCCTACTTAAGTATCATTGGCGCCTTGTTCGCTTATATAGTTTGGTTTAAAGCTATTGAAAAACTGCCAGTTGTTACGGTGTCTTTTATATCGTTTGCAAGCCCAATCTCAGCAACATTATTGGGTTATTTTATTCTTTCGCAAAGGCTAACGATGAGTCAAACATTAGGCGCAGTCATTATTGTATTAGCCATTGTTATATCTCAAGTACAGCTGTTTAAAAAATCAAGTTCCAATTTTAATCTGGAACCATCATTAAACAAAAAAACTAGTTAAAGGAAGTAAACATGGACAACTTATTTACAGAAGCTCGTTTTGGGAAAATCAACGCAAGCAATCGCTTTGTAATGGCACCAATGAGTAGAAACAGGGCAACAGCTGAAGGATTAGCAACGCCTCTTATGGCAACCTATTATGCTCAAAGAGCAACAGCTGGGTTAATTATTTCTGAAGGTATTCAACCTAACCAAGTTGGTCAAGGTTTTATGAATTCCCCAGGGCTACATAATTTACAACATGTGAAAAGCTGGCAGCCCATTACTGAAGCAGTACATAAAAGGGGAGGCAAAATTGTAGCTCAATTGATGCATTCTGGTCGTATTGGGCATCCTGAATTATACCCCAGTGCTCATCAATCAATAGCGCCTTCAGCAATTAAAGCTACCGGAGACGCTTTTACACCAACAGGGCCAAAGAGCTACCCTACACCAAAAGAAATGACATTAGATGAAATTACAGCAACCATTGAAGACTTCGCAAAATCAGCTGAATTAGCGATTCAGGCAGGTTTTGATGGGGTAGAAATACACGCAGGAAATGGTTTTTTACTTCACCAATTTATGGCAAGCAATACAAATAATAGAGCCGATCTATTTGGTGGTAGCGTCAAAAACCGTTTAAGATTTACGCTAAAAGTAGTGGCGGCTGTTACACAAGCTATTGGTGCTAAAAGAGTCGGTATTCGTATTTCTCCCGACAATACTTACAATGACATTATTGAACAAGACAGTGAAGTGCTCTACCAAACTCTTATTAGTCAGTTGCCAACTGATCTGGCGTATTTGCATATTATGGAAGCGGCTAACCGTGAGCACACCCAGCAGATCCGTAACCAATGGTTAGGTAAGCTTATATTAAACCCTCACAAAGCTTGGCAGGATGGCCCTGTAACCCCTGCTATTGCATCAGATGTGTTAAATGAAAATTTATGCGATGGTGTGGCATTAGGGGCACTCTTTTTAGCAAACCCTGATTTGGTAGAACGTACTAAGTTAAATGCTTCTTTTAATAATGTAGATCCCGATACGTTTTATGGTGGCGACGAAACCGGTTATACCGATTATCCTACAATGGTAGATAAAAGTGCATCGCTATCTGAGAAACAAAGTGAATCTATATTAGAGCGTGTTGAGCTTTCGTGATTAATTTTGCACCTGTAGGTTTGGTAGTTAGGCGAGGCAGAGTTTATGTCGTGTGATTATTCCCCATAAATAGGCGATAACGCAGCGTAAGTGCCAAACATCCGTAGCCCTTAGGTTCGTCCTAGGGGCGATTTACTCTTTGCTGCTACATAGATGTAAATAAAAGCCGTGAGTAGGGCGCGGAAGCTTTGCGCGAATTTACCTATTCTTACATAAAGATAAGTTAGTAAGGTGATGCAGGAGCGTTACCAAAGCTACCAAGTTACAAATCTCGCGCCACGATTAAATCGCTCCTCGATTGAACAAATTTTAATCCACAAAGATCAACATGCCCTAGATAGAACAAATTGTGCTCCTGAAAGGCCAACTGGCCTTATTTATAAGTAGAGCTAGAAAGGCCTAAAAGTAATTTTTTAAGTAATACTGCGAGTTGCTGCTGCTCCGACTTATCTAAAGGTGACAATAAAGACTGCCCTTTTGCGATATGCTCCTCTACAACCTGATCAATCAATTGAAAACCTTTCTCTGTTAAAGACACCATAACGCCTCGACGGTCATTAGGATCAGAGCTGCGTGCAACCAAGTCTTTAGCTTCTAGTTTATCGATACGGTTTGTCATTGAGCCTGAGGTTAGCATTAATGTCTGCAATAGTTGATTTGGACTCAATGTAAACGGTTTTCCTGAACGCCTAATTGTCGCTAATACATCAAATTCGCCACCATTGAGGCCAAAACGGCCAAATACAGTTTGTAATTCTTTGCTAAACATTGCATCGGTACGAACGAGTCGGCCCATAACTCCCATAGGCGAAGGGTCTAAATCAGGTCTTTCTTTATTCCACTGGGCTATAACGACGTCAACAAGATCATTTTTCATCATATCTACTACTCTAATTTAAATTGATAAACCAATATAACTCACAACAACCTCTACGACAAGACTCATCACAACAAGTATCTTCATACAAAGATACTTGACATTAAGATTGTATGTATTATCTT
This sequence comes from Pseudoalteromonas sp. BSi20495, assembly GCF_000241185.1. NCBI lineage: Bacteria > Pseudomonadati > Pseudomonadota > Gammaproteobacteria > Alteromonadales > Pseudoalteromonadaceae > Pseudoalteromonas > Pseudoalteromonas sp. BSi20495. The sequence continues at coordinate 94,533 of NZ_BADY01000001.1, read as the reverse complement.
TTACCTAACTTTGTTACATGAGAGTTATGTGTAGTACTCATTTTTAACAAGGCAATTCAAAAATTAGTCATCTATAAAATTTTAAATAAAGGAATAGGCATAGAAATGAAACTACATAACCAACTAAATCGAACCGAAAACCTTGAGCAAGATCAGATATCTTTTTTGGGAGAAAGTGATACTCGAACATTGTTTGATTTAATTCAAAAGCAAATTATTGAAACACCTGATGAAACTGCAGTAATTAGTAACCAAGGAGATTGGAGCTATAAAATGCTGGATAAAAAATCAGCTAACATTGCCTCTTTACTCCATCAGCATGGTGCTAAGCAAGGTGAATATGTTGGTTTGTTTGTCGATCCATCGCCTGACTTAATTTTTGGTGTGTGGGGAGCTATTTATGCAGGATGCGGATACCTTCCACTGTCTCCTGAATACCCTGAAAAACGTATTAGCTATATGCTAAAAGACTCTAAAGCGCGCTTAGTTTTAACTCAAGCACATTTAAAAGAGCAAATTACTGCATTGGTTAGCAGCGACATTACTGTGATTTCAATAGATGATGTTGATGATAATACGTCATATTATGCGCCACTATCACAAGATAGCCTTGCTTATATGATTTACACCTCTGGAAGCACAGGTGATCCAAAAGGCGTCATCATTGAACATAGCAGTATTGTTAATCAGCTTCTGTGGTTAAAAGAAGAGCATAGCTTTAGCCAATCAACTCGTATTGTACAAAAAACGCCTTTTAGCTTTGATGCAGCCCAATGGGAGATTTTAGCTAATGCAATCGGTATTTGTGTTGTTACAAGTGAAGTAGGAATGTATCGCGATCCGCTTGCACTTATTGATTTAATCATTGAAAAACAAGTGACCGTTTTGCAATGTGTTCCTACCCTTTTACAAGCCTTGCTTGATTCGCCTTGTATTCAATTGTGCAACTCATTGTCTCACGTGTTCAGTGGGGGTGAAACGCTTACTAAACAGCTCGCCTTGCAATTTTTTGAAACACTGCCTGAAAAAGATCTAATCAATTTATATGGGCCAACAGAATGCACAATAAATTCATCCAGCCATAAAGTAACACCTCATACTTTAGAACAAGCGTTTGATGCAATTACCATTGGTAAGCCTGTAGCCAATACTCACTACTATATACTTGATGAACAGTTAAACTTAGTTGATGAGGGTGAATCTGGTGAGCTTTATATTAGTGGTGTGCAGGTTGCTAGAGGTTATTTAAACCGTAACGATACAACGCTCGAAAGATTTATATCTAACCCTCACAATAGCGAGCCTATGCATAATACGCTCTATCGCAGTGGTGATATTGTAAAACGTGATAAAGAAGGTAACACACACTTTTTAGGTCGCGCCGATAATCAAATTAAATTACGTGGTTACCGTGTTGAGCTTGATGAAATTAGACTTGCCATTGAAAAGCATGATTGGATAAAAAATGCCGCAATGGTTGTAAAAAATGACCAGCGTACCGGTTTTCAAAATCTTATTGCATGCATTGAATTAAATCATCGTGAAGCCGCTTTAATGGATCAAGGCAAGCAGAGTGAACACCATCAATCTAAAAAAAGTAAATTACAAGTTAAAGCACAACTCTCTAATGCTGGATTTAGACAACCACAAGCGCTGTTAAACTTACCCGTATTTAATTTACCAAATAAAAACGCATCAAAAGAGCAAACTGAAACTGTTTTTGCTCGTAAAACTTATCGTTACTTTGATGGTGGAAATGTGTGTGAGCAAGAAATACTTAACTTACTCAAAAAACAAAAATCAAAGATCCCTACACGCCCTGTCAGCGCATTAGAATATGATGAATTTGGTCAAATCATGAGATATTTTGGCCAGTTTAAAAGCAAGCAACGCTTACTGCCCAAGTATGGCTATGCATCTCCAGGCGCCCTGTATGCTACGCAGTTATTTTTAGAAATACATAATTTATTTAATTTAAAATCGGGTATTTATTATTATCACCCTGAACTACATACCCTGCATCTTGTACGCTCATTAGCGCCTGTAAGCACGGTTAAATTAACTTGCCATTTTTTAGGTAAACAATCAGCTATAGAACCTGTATATCAAAATAATATATTAGAAGTTTTAGAAATGGAAACAGGCCATATGCTTGGCTTATTTGATCATATTTTACCTCAGTTTGGCCTTTCAATTGGCGCTGCTAGTTTTGACAATGAATACCAAGATTACTTAGCTGTTCACGAAGATGACGCCTACTTAGGAAGTTTTGATATTAGCCAACATAGCGAAACTGACCCGCTTTCAAATGTTGAGACCTTAGTGCAAATTCAAAATGTAGATGGTTTAAATTCAGGACAATACACAGTTCAAGATAATCAGCTGACACCCCTTTCTGATCAGCTAATTGAAAAGAAAAAAGTGATTGCCATTAATCAGCAAGTCTATGATAGAGCTTCTTTTGGTATTTCTTTACTTAATCATTCTACAACGGCTTGGCGACACTATATTGATTTAGGTCGTAAGTTACAGCAGTTACAAATGAACGACTTAAACATAGGTTTAATGTCTTCTGGTTATAGCTCAAAATCTGGTAATAATTTACCTTCAGCCAATCGTATTGAAGAAATTTTATCTGATGCGAACTGTACAATGAAACCATTTTATTTTTGCATTGGTGGAAAAATTTCAGAAGAGCAAAAACGCAGCGAAGGTATGAAAGAAGACGCTATACATATGCGTGGCCCCCTTGAAATATTGAATCATGATTTACAAAATTCGCTACCTAGCTATATGGTACCTAATAAAATTATAACTTTTGCTGAATTCCCACAAACAGCGAATGGGAAAGTCGATTATCTCGCTCTAAAAAATTCAGAGAAACTTAATAATATTGAAAATAAGGCAGCCTACATTGAGCCTCGAAATAAATTAGAAGAGAAAATAGCTGATATTTGGCTCCATGTTATGAAATGGGACAAAGTATCTGTCCAAGATGATTTTTTTGAAAGTGGTGGAAACTCTTTAACAGCCGTTACATTTATGAATACTTTAAATAAAGAGTTGAGCATTAGTATCCCGATGCAAGCTATCTTTCAAGCCCCCACTATTGAAGCACTTGCTCTTTATATTAAGCAAAACGATAACAGCTCACATAGTCGGTTGATTAATTTAAATAACTCTACACAAAAATCGCGAATTTTCTGCTGGCCTGGTTTAGGTGGGTATCCAATGAGCTTAAAACCTTTAGCTGAAAAAGTGGCCGATGAAGCGACGTTTATTGCAGTGCAAGCGCATGGCCTTAATTGTGATGAAGTTCCTTACGATACAATACAAGAAATGGCAGAAGCTGATATCAAGCTAATCAAAAATGAGCAACCAACGGGTCCTTATACGTTATGGGGATACTCTTTTGGGGCTCGTGTTGCATTTGAAGTGGCGCATCAACTTGAAGCAAGTGGCGAGACCGTGGAAGCACTTTATCTCATTGCACCTGGCTCACCTAATCTACCTCAGTATTCACAAAAAGAGCAGACACCTTGTTTTACTTCTCCTGCATTTGTCACCATTTTATTTTCAGTGTTCTTTCAAAAAATACAAGGCCCGGTATTAGAACAATGTTTATCGGCAGTGACTAATAAACAACAGTTTATTGACTTTGTATGTATGAATCATCGCACTTTGAATCGAGATGTTGTCAGTAAAATCATAGAAGTAGTCATGCGCACTTATGAGTTTAAATATACATTCACAGAGTTGCTTGAACGCCAAGTAAAAGCACCAAAAGTGATATTTAAAGCACAAGGAGATGATTATTCATTTATTGAAAACATTCCTGAGTACAACGAAAAAGAAGCGATAACACAACACTTACAAGCAGATCATTACGCATTATTAAAACATCAAGGTGTTGATGAGCTGTTTAATTGCATTGTGCAATCTCAAGGTTCTTACGAGAACCATCGTTCATTATTAATAGCGTAAGGACGCAATATGCCGCATATCAACATACATTATTTTGATTCTCACGTATCCAGTTCTACCAAGAATAGGCTCGTGAAAAAAATTTCGGCACTGATAAGTAAAGAGTTTAAATGCAATAACGACTTTATTTCAATCGCACTGCATGCAGAGCAACCGAAAAATTGGCGACAACGTGTTTATAACAAACATATTATTCAGCAAAAATATAAATTAATTAAAAAACCAAGTTATTAGAGGAAAATAAAATGAACAATACAAAGATAAATCTTGTTATTAAGCCTGAAATTAAACGGGCTCTTGAGTTAGGGCTTGCGGTCGTGGCGCTTGAGTCTAATGTTATAACGCATGGCTTAGATTACCCTGAAAATAAACACACCGCGTTACAAGTAGAAGCAGCAGTTCGTGAATCGGGTGCAATCCCTGCAACCATTGGAGTCGCTAATGGTAAATTACTAATTGGCATGGATGAAAGTGAGATTGAGTTATTTGCAACAACCGCAAATATACCTAAAGTCAGCACGCGTGACTTACCCGTTGTATTAGCGACTAAGCAATTGGGTGCAACCACCGTTGCCTCATCTATTATTGCAGCTGAGTTAGCAGGAATATGCTTTTTTGCATCTGCCGGCATTGGTGGCGTTCATAGAGGAGCAAACAATACGATGGATATTTCTTCAGATCTTATGCAATTTACACGTTCACGGGTTGCCGTTGTATGTGCTGGTGCAAAAAACATACTCGATCTAGGTTTAACACTTGAATACTTAGAGACCCACAATGTCCCTATTATATCTTATCAATTTGATGATTTCCCTGCATTTTACTGTCGCTCAAGTGGCTATAAAGCACCACAACGGATAGATGATGCATCTATTTTAGCCGACATAATTGAAACCCAATGGCTACTTGATAATAAGCGCAGTGTATTAATTACAACACCCACTAAGCTCGAAGACGCCATTGATAGTGATGATGTTAATGATGCTATCAACGCGGCAATTAGCTCGGCTCAAGCGCAAGGGATCAGTGGAAATAAAGTCACTAAGTACATTATGAAAGCAATTGATGAAGTAACTAAAGGGCGTTCAGCTAAAGCTAACAGTGCCGTTTTGATCAATACAGCGCGTGTTGCAGGGCATTTAGCTGTTGCCCATGCAAAGCAATCTAGTAATAAAAGAGAAGTAGCGTAAAAATAATGGGTGAAGTTTATTGACAAATTTTTTTAATTATATATCTTTATATAAAGATACTTTACATAAACAAACTTCACCCAAGCATATTACCTACTAGATGCACACAAGGAGCTAATTATGAATTTCATTCCATGGATTACAACGACAGGCATACTAGCAATTTTAATAGCGGGCAGCTTTGCAGTTAAAAGTAACATCATTGATGCGCGCAGCAATATAGGCAATGAACAATCGGCTAATGTCGAAGCTATGTATGTAGAAAAAGTTGCTCACCAGTCACATATAGATATTAGCGGTATCGTAAAAGCCCCTAAAACATTATCGTTAATTAATGAATCAGCAGGTAAAGTTACAAAACTCTATTTGCAATCTGGCGGTATTACTTATGCAGGTGATACGTTACTCGAAATAGAACACGAGGAGGAAAAAGCACAACTGCAAATAGCTAAATCACGCTTTGAACTACAAAACACCACCGTAAAGAGATATAAAAGCCTTTATAATTCAAATAAATTGAGCGCTCAGCAATTAGATGAATCAACGGCTTTACTTGCTCAATACCAAGCAGAAATAAACCTACTCTCAGCTAAAATTGCTAAAAAAGTGATTACAGCACCATTTACAGCCCGCGTTGGTATACATGACTTGCAAGTCGGTCAGTTTTTACCTGCTAATACAAATCTAACTCAGCTCATTGGTATTGAAAAATATATGTGGGTCGATTTTTCTCTCCCGCAAACCTATACAGAGCTAGCAATTAATACGCCGGTAGTATTAACGCTACTTGATGACACACAGACAGAAATAATTGCACAAGTTGCCTCTGTTGCACCAGAAATGTCAAAACACTCAAGACAGCTGAAATACCGTGCAAAAATTACATTAGGAAATACTAAACTAAATTCAAATCAACTCGTTAAAATTAAGGTACCTATTGGCAACAAAAAAGAGGTTGTTGCGATCCCATATTTAGCAGTTATTAAAGGCAAATTAGGGAACTATGTATATTTATTAAATAAAGACGAGGAAGGAAAAACATACGCTAAGCGTACACAAGTTGAATTAGGCGAACGTATTGGGGATCTCGTTATGATCACCAATGGCTTAACCTCAGGCGCATTAATCGCAAGTAATGGAGCATTTAAATTGCGTGACGGTTTGAGAGCATACTTGCTTAATTCAGAGCGTACTGTAGCTATGGAAGATACGTTATCTCCTAAGGTATCATTATGAAAAACAATCATTTTATGGATCGATTCATAACACAACCAACACTTGCAATCGTTTTATCCGCTATTATTTGTATTGCTGGGATTTGGTCAGTGCTTAAGGTGACTGTGCTACAGTTTCCAAAAATTGAAAGTTCATCTTTAGTTATTTCAACTAACTACGTAGGCGCATCAGCTGATACAGTTAAAGGTTTTATTACAGAACCAATAGAACGTATTTCCGCTACGGTTCCAGGTGTTGATTATGTTGAATCAGTCACAATTGCAGGGAACAGCACTGTAACAGCTTACTTAAATTTAAACGAAGATAGTACTCGGGCTTTATCACAGCTTACTGCTCGTCTTAGCCAAGTTAAATATATGCTCCCGAATGATACTGAGGATCCCATTGTTAGCGTTAAGCGTACCGATCGACCTCATGCGCTATTTTATTTAAATATAGGGCATCAGGGCGAATCACTTACACAACTAACCGACTTTTTATCAAGGCAAGTGACTCCTATAATTACAGATATTGAGGGTGTTCAAAGAGTCGCAATTGAAGGCAGTAGAACGCCTGCGATGCGCGTGCATTTAAATTCTGCAAAGTTAGAAGCATTTGATCTTAGCGCTGACGATATTTACTCCGCGTTGGCTGCAAATAATACAATAGCTACGCTAGGTTATATAGAAACTAATAAACAAAAAATTGATCTGGTCGCTAATACACAATTGAAAAGTATCGATGAATTTGAGCAGTTAATTGTAAAACGTATAGATAATGATGTTATATATCTGAGAGATGTAGCCCATATTGAACTTGGCTCTGAGCAGCCAACGGTAAGTGCTCGCTTAAATCAGCATGATACTGTTTATATTTCAGTTTGGCCGCAGCCAGGTGCAAATGAAATTGAAGTTGGTGACGCACTTTACGCATTAACCGATAAAATTAATAAGACTTTACCGGATGGTATCAGCATTGGTTATGCCTATGATGGTACTTTATATATGCGCGATGCATTAAATGAGATTTTTAAAACACTTATTGAGACGGTTATTCTAGTAGGCGTTGTTGTTCTCTTTATGATGGGATCATTTAGAAGCTCAGCGGTACCTTTAGTGACTATTCCTATTTCAATATTAGGTGCTATTGCGGCAATGTATGTCGTCGGTTTTTCGTTAAACTTACTAACCGTGCTCGCTATTGTTCTCTCTGTTGGCTTGGTGGTTGATGATGCGATTGTTGTTGTAGAAAATGTTTCACGTCATATTCGTGCAGGAAAATCTAAAATTGACGCAGCGCTCACAAGCTCCAAAGAGCTGTTTGTACCAATTGTATCAATGACTCTCACACTAACAATGGTGTATTTACCGATTGGCTTTCTGTCTGGACTTACCGGCGTATTATTTAAAGAATTTGCTTTTACCCTAGCAATATCAGTGCTTATATCAGGCATTGTTGCCCTCACACTTTCACCAATAATGAGCGCGTATGTTATCCCTGCTGAAGGGCAAGAAACTAAATTAACAAAAAAAGTAAACTGGGTATTTGATCAGCTAAGAAATAAATATGCGTTGTTACTTACTCTTTTATTGTCGTGGCGAAATCAAGTGATTGTTGCTGCAATTGCGTTAAGCCTTATGATAATACCATTTTACCAAGGTGCACAAAAAGAGCTTGCGCCAGTTGAGGATCAAAGCAGCATATTTGTACTTGTACAATCCCCCCCTGAGTCATCGTTAACTTATAATGAAGATAACATTCGTGGCATGGTTGATAGCTTATTAGAAATACCCGGCACAACTCAAATGTGGCAGAACATTTTTACCAATAGTGCTTTTGGCGGTATTGAATTTATAAGTGCTAGCGAACGAGATTACACTACTAAATCAATTCTTCCTGAGGTTTATGGACGCTTGGCTAAAACCCCTGGAGTCAACCCGTTGCCCATTCTTCCAGCGCCACTTCCTACTGCGGGCCAATTCGATGTAGAAATGGTCGTTAAGTCCAGCGATAGTTTTGAAATAATGCAAAGCTATGCGGGGCAACTTATAGGTAAAGCATTTGCTAGTGGGCACTTTTTATACGCAGACACTGATTTAAAAATCGATTTACCCCAAATACAATTACAATTAAAGCGCGATAAAATTGCCGATTTAGGAATGGATCTCGCTTATGTCAATCAGCAACTGAGTGTTCTTTTATCAAATAACTACGTTAATCGATTTGATGCGCAAGGAAAAGCTTATCAGGTAATCCCTGTTATTGACCGAAATGTAAAGTCAGATCCTGGAAAACTACTAAGCTTAAACATTAAATCAATTAATGGAACCAGCGTGCCATTATCTGCAATAGCTGAAGTTAAATGGGCAACAGTTCCTAGACAATTAAATAGCTTTGGACAGCAAAATGCCTTTCGCATATTTGGAGCCGTATTACCTAACTCCACAAAAGAAGAGGCACTTTCAGCATTAGAAAATGCCGCAAAAGAATTACTCCCCCCTTCATACACTGTTGATTATGCCGGAGAGTCTAGACAAATAAGACAACAAGGTAATAGTTTATTAGGCGTTATGCTAATTTCACTGGTCATTGTTTACTTACTGCTTAGTATCCAATTTAATAGCTTTCGAGACCCTCTAGTTGTGTTAATTGGGAGTGTACCTTTGGCAATGGCTGGCGCGTTGATGCTGTCGTATTTTGAATTAACGACTATCAATATTTATTCTCAAATCGGTTTAATCACACTCATTGGTCTGATTGCAAAAAACGGTATCTTAATTGTCGAATTTGCAAATCACCTACAAGAGCAAGGTAAAAGCCGCATAGAAGCCGTAATTGAATCTGCATCAACTAGATTAAGGCCTATTTTAATGACCACTGCTGCCACTGTTCTTGGACACTTCCCATTATTAATGGTATCTGGAGCTGGGGCTGAAGCCCGAAATAGTATTGGCATTATATTAGTAGCAGGAATGCTTATAGGAACCCTTTTTACTCTTTTTGTATTGCCTGCTTTTTACGTAAAACTGGCTGCAAAACGAGTGCCTAAAGAAGTAAATAAAAGTAACCTTTGCAGTTCAAATGAAAAACCATCTTTTGCTATTAGTTAAGGTCTGTGACCTCTCAAGATTAAAGTTTGTTCTATCTAGGGGAAATTTAATCCCGGCGCGAGATTTATAACATAGCCAGCTCGGTAACAGCTCCTGCGTTACCTTGTTGGCTTACATGCAAACATGCTGTTGAAAACTCAACGACCAAAGATCAACACGCTCTAATAAGCTAAAGCTCTTATCGCGATAAATTATGTAATATCTGCAGCGTATAAAAAACTTTGTTTCATACAAAAAAACCTGACAGCAGTTACTTCGTTCAAATAAACAACACATTGTATAATTATTACTTTATACATTGCTCACTTTTAAATCGGTGTTTCATATTCATGACAGTTAGTCACTAAACCACTACAACTAATTCATTCTAAAACCAGCTCAAAACATGAAAAATTTAGTCAAAAACTATATTCTTCGGCGCAATTATTATTACAAATAATGGATGAGCACACACATGACAACACCTCAAGGTGCAACGCTTTCAAATGCACCAATAAATAACACACACTCTTCTACCTCAAAATGGAACCAACACGATACACAATGGACGCTAAGTCTATTTGGCACGGCCGTTGGTGCGGGTATTTTATTTTTACCTATTAATATTGGTATTGGCGGTTTTTGGCCATTAATTATTATGGCGTGTTTAGCATTCCCAATGACCTTTTGTGCCCACCGAGGCTTAGCACGCTTTGTACTTTCATCGAAAAATAAAGATGCCGACTTTACCGATGTAGTTGAAGAGCACTTTGGTGTGACTGCAGGTCGATTAATTTCTTTGTTGTACTTTTTATCTATATTCCCAATTTTGCTTATTTACGGTGTGGGCTTAACCAATACTGTGGATAGCTTTATGGTTAATCAAATGGGGATGGAATCACCTTCTCGCGTATTACTTTCGGGTGTATTAGTTGCAGGTATGATTAGCTTAATGATGGGCGGCGAGCGCTTAATGCTACGTGCCTTTGCTATCTTAGTTTATCCGCTTGTGGGTATATTATTGTTTTTATCACTTTATTTAATCCCAAGCTGGCAAGTGCCCGATATGAGCATGCCTGAAATGGGCAGCTTTGGTAAAACGTTGTGGTTATCGATTCCTATTATTGTATTTTCGTTTAGCCACGCAGCGGCTATCTCAAGCTTTGTAAATGTGCAACGCGGCCATTACGGTAACCAAGCAACAAGCAAGGCAGAGGCGATTTTAAAGCGCACTAGCTTACTACTTATTACCTTTGTACTGTTATTTGTGTTCTCTTGCGTGCTATCGCTTACAGGCGAGCAAATGGCCGCTGCTAAAGCGGCTAACGTATCGGTTCTGTCCTATCTTGCTAACATTACTGATAACTCGTTTATTGCCACACTTGGGCCGCTTGTTGCCTTTATTGCTATTACATCGTCGTTTTTGGGTCACTTTTTAGGGGCACGTGAAAGCTTTACAGGTTTAGTAACTAAACAAACAAGCTTAAGCGCAAAAGCGGCCGATAAAATTGGTGTGCTAATTATGTTTTTAGCTATTTGGTTTTGCGCTGTTAAAAACCCAAGTATTTTAGACATGATGGATCAGTTATCGGGCCCTATCATTGCGATGATTTTATTCATCATGCCAATGATTGCAGTTTATAAAGTGCCTGCACTTCATAAATACCGTAACCGTTTAAGCACGCTATTTATATTAGCGGTTGGCTCACTTGCTGTATTTGCACTTATTTACAGCATGATTAATTAATACGCTATATACACAAAAGCCCAGCTAAGTTAATTAGCTGGGCTTTTTTGTTTGTACGGTTTGTCTCAAATTATTTTTTTATAGTGTGGGTTCTGGCATGTTAAGTATAAATTAGCCTAAAAATAGCCCAACTATGCAATACAATAAATTATTACTAATAAGCGCATGTTTGCTCGCAACACTATTTGTAAGCCCTTTAGTTCAAGCTTCAGAACCCCCAACAATTTTATCAATGAAAGAGCGCGCTGCGTTTATTAATAAAATAACTGAGCTTAGGGTTAACACCTTAATGCCCTCGTTAATGAAGCAGCACAACACTGATATGTGGCTTCTTATAAGCCGCGAATACAATGAAGATCCAATATTAAAAACAATGCTGCCTGCAACATGGCTTTCAGCCAGACGCACCACTATTTTGCTATTTGCACTTAATAAACAAGGTGGGGTTGATGCTTACGCTATTGCACCTTATAAAATAGGTAATGTATTTAAAAAAGGTTGGGATAAGCAAAAACAACCTAGCCAGTGGCAGGCACTCAATACGCTTATTGAGCAATACAAACCTCGCAACATTGCGCTCAATACTTCTACCGACTGGGCACATGCCGATGGCCTTGTGCTAGGCGATTACAAAACCTTAATGGCTAACTTGCCCGCCAATTATCACAATAAAATAATTTCTGCAGAGCCGCTTGCTGTCGCGTGGTTAGAGCAACGCATTCCTGAAGAAGTTGAAATGTATAAACATATTGTGGCTATTGCCCATCATATTATTGCAGAGGGGTTTTCGGGTAAAACAATTACGATGGGTAAAACAACTAGCGATGACTTGGTATGGTGGTTTAGAGAGCGCGTAAAAGAGCTAAAACTACAAACATGGTTTCACCCAAGCGTTGCTATTCAGCGCGCCGATGCGAAGTCGTTTAATCATGAAGAAAGCTTTACCAATGGCTACGATGATAACGTTATACAAGCCGGCGATTTACTTCATGTCGATTTTGGTATTACTTATTTACGCTTAAATACCGACACGCAGCAGCATGCGTATGTGCTCAAAGAAAACGAAACGAGTGCGCCTAATTACTTAGTTGAAGCACTAAAAAGCGGTAATAAACTACAAGATATATTTACCAATCAATTTGCGGTAGGAAAAACAGGTAATGAAGTGTTAGCTGCAGCACGAAAAGCCGCTATTGCTCAGGGATTAAAGCCCACTATTTATACTCATCCTCTTGGCTATCATGGTCACGCTGCTGGTACTACATTAGGTATGTGGGATTCTCAGCAAGGTGTACCGGGAGATGGTGACTATCCGCTGCATTTAAATACGGCTTACTCTATTGAGCTCAACAATGCGGTGTTTATAAAACAGTGGAACAAAGAAATAAGAATAATGCTAGAAGAGGACGCTATTTTTGATAAAAGCGGTGTCTGGTATTTAAATGGCCGACAAACACAATTATTGCTTGTAAAATAAAGCAAAAAAAAATGGCGCTCACTGAGCGCCATTTTTAACTTAATTCGTTGCTATTATTCTGTATCTGGCAGGTTACGGCCATAGAATATTTCTTGCATTTCACGGGTCAGTTTTGAGCGAATTTCGTCTTCTTCGCCCTCTGATAAATCTGCCGTAGAAAGGCCGAATAAATAGGTATTTAAGTCGGTTTCTTTTAACATCATTTTGGTATGGAACAGGTTTTCTTGATACACGTTCACGTCCATCATTTGGTACGCTTCTTTAGTATCTTCTGTCATGAAGTTTTGAATCGAGCTAATAGCATGATCAATGTAGTGCTTAACGCCATTTATGTCGCGGGTAAAACCACGAACGCGGTAGTCAATTGTTACCACGTCTGACTCAAGGCTATGAATTAAGAAGTTTAACGCTTTAAGTGGTGAAATAATGCCACAAGTAGACACTTCAATATCAGCACGGAATGTACAAATACCATCATCAGGGTGAGCTTCTGGGTATGTGTGTACACAAATATGGCTTTTATCTAGGTGCGCAACAACTGAATCAGGTAATGGACCTGGCGCTTCGTCAGCATCGTAATTTTGCTGCTCTTCTACTGGTTCTTCTGAAACCAAAATAGTTACACTAGCGCCTTGTGGTTCATAGTCTTGGCGCGCTACATTTAAAATGTTAGCGCCAATTATATCAACAACTTCACCTAAAATGTCGGTTAGTCTATCTGCACTATACTGCTCATCGATATATTCAATATATTCTTTACGTTGTTGCTCGGTCTTTGCGTAGCAAATATCGTAAATACTAAAGCTTAAACTTTTGGTTAAATTGTTAAAGCCATGAAGTTTAAGTTTATCGAAGGGTTTGTTCATAATAAACCAACCTATAAATTAGTGAACTCTGCACCTGCAGAATGAAAAGTTCGCGGATTTTATACGAATTTTCCTTATGGAAAAAGCGTTATTTTGCTTGATCTTGCACAACTTCGTGGCTATGCGTAATTTCTACTGTTTTATCAAGCATTAATGCAACCGAACAATACTTTTCAGCAGAGAGGGAAACGGCGCGTGCAAGGTGTTTTTCAGACACATTATTACCTTTAACAACAAAGTGTAAGTTGATTTTAGTAAATACGCGTGGGGCTGTTTCGGCACGCTCTGAAGTAAGTTGTACTTGCACGTCTGAAAAATCTTGTTTGGCTTTTTTTAAAATACTGACAACATCGACTGATGAACAACAGCCAACCGACATTAAAACCATTTCCATAGGGCTTGGCGCGGCACTATCGCTACCGCCATCAAACACTACATTGTGGTTAGAATTAGAACGGCCGATAAACGTATCGCCCTCAACCCATTTTACATTTGCTTGCATGTGCTTATCTCAAAAAAATATTTTCTTGATTGTAAGCAACTTAGCCGCAGTTGCAAATGAAAATGTACTAGGCGGCTATATAAGCAATTGATTAATACTGTTGCGAGACTGCATTATCGAATAAGTTTTTAACTAAACCAGCAAATTCATCTATAAATGCATGCTGCTCAACCGTGACAGGCTGTGTGGTGATACTACTGAGGACTTCTTCTAAATCGTAAACTATGCCGTCAACTTCGCGTACAATTAAGCTACGCTGCTCTGTATTAAGCTCTGTGTGCTGCTCACAAATAAGCATAACATTTTGCGCAATGACGTCTTCAATTAATTCCATTACTGTTGGGGCACCTGGTTTTATCTCGCCTGGCTTCTCAAACAATGCTAAATTTTGAGTTAGATACATGATCAAATCATCGTACCCTTGCCTATCTAAAACCATTTTTTATACCACCTTAAAATAATTAATTGCCATGATTTAATCAGAAAGCGACGCGAATTACTAGCTTTGCACGATAGCAATACAAAAAAAGCAGCCGAAGCTGCTTTTGTAGTTATTAAGTAGTACTTAATCTATTTTTAAACCTGGACTTAGCGTTGCTGGCATCGCTACCTTTTCAAGCTCAACTGAAGCAACTGGGTATGCACAGTAATCAGCAGCGTAATACGCGCTTGCTCTGTGATTGCCCGACGCGCCAATACCACCAAACGGTGCTGCACTTGATGCGCCAGTAATTGGGCGGTTCCAGTTAACAATGCCGGCACGAATACGACGTAAAAAGTGGTCATAATCTGCTGCACTATCACTTAATAAACCAGCCGATAAACCAAAGGTTGTATCGTTTGCTTTATCAATTGCTTGGTCAAAGTCGTCAAAGCGGAATACTTTTAAAAGTGGTCCAAAATGCTCTTCATCTGGGAAGTCACTAATGTTTGTACACTCAATAATGCCCGGTGTTACAAAACCGGTATTGGCTGTGTGCTCAAGTTCTACTAATACTTGAGCGCCAAGCTCAACAAGCTCGTTTTGCGCTTTAACCATGCCTGCTGCTGCCGCTGATGAGATCATAGAGCCCATAAATGGCTGGTCTGCATCATCGTAGTTGCCTACTTTAATCGCTTTAGTTGCAGTGATAAGGCGCTCTAAAATTGCATCGCCTTTGCTACCTTTAGGTAAAAACAATTTACGTGCACATGTACAACGCTGGCCGCTTGAGATAAACGCTGATTGAATAATATCGTGAACAACCGCTTTAGTGTCTTCAACGTCAGTAATAATAAGTGGATTATTACCCCCCATTTCTAGCGCTAAAATTTTACCCGGTTGACCCGCAAACTGTTCATGTAAAATATGACCAGTACGCGAAGAACCCGTAAAGAACAAGCCATCAATCCCTTTGTGAGCAGCAAGGGCTTTACCCGTTTCTACTTCACCTTGAACGAGGTTGATTACACCGGCTGGTAAGCCTGCTTTTTCCCACAGTTTAAGCGTAAGCTCGGCAACTTTAGGAGTCAGTTCAGACGGTTTAAATACAACCGTGTTACCTGCTAAAAGCGCTGGCACAATGTGGCCATTAGGTAAGTGACCCGGAAAGTTATACGGACCAAATACAGCTACAACCCCATGTGGCTTATGACGAATCATCGCACGGCCAAGTGGCATTGCGTTTTCTACGTCGCCAGTGCGCTCTAAAAATGCTTTTTCAGAAATGGCAATTTTACCAACCATAGCACCCGCTTCTGTGCGAGTTTCCCACAGTGGCTTACCTGTTTCTTGTGCAATAGTAATAGCGAGCTCTTCGCTGTTTTCTTTTAATTGCGCTGCGAATGCTTTAATAATTTCTAAACGCTCAGTAAAGCTTTTATCAGCCCATACATAAAACGCTTCGCGCGCTGCATTTACTGCGGTATCTACTTGCGCCGCAGTTGCTGATGATGCCTGCCAAATAACGTCGTTATTTGCAGGGTTTAGCGAATTAAATTCTGTGCCTTGGCCTTGTGACCATTGACCATTTATAAATTGTGCAGGATGAGTCATATACTTTCTCCTAAATTAAATCGTGGTTGCACTAACAATATCGCCAGCTTGCAAATGCAATGCATCTGCTATTTCTTGCGATAAAATAAGGCTTTTTGCGCGCTCGTCAAATGTCATTGGCGCAACAGTTGCTCTAAAATCTTCAAGCTTTTCGTTCGCTAGTAACACCATGGTGTCGCCAGTCATTTCGCCAATTTCAACGTTAAAGTGATTTGCATTACGAATCGTCGCAATGTTATCTACTTTTGCTTCAACCGTTGGGCCGCCGTCAAAAATATCTACGTAGCCATTAAACGTAAAGCCTTCGCTTTTTAATAACTCGATTGCTGGGCGAGTGTTGTCGTGTACTTTACCTATTACGGCTTGCGCATCTTTACTTAGCAAGTTTACGTAAATTGGGTATTTAGGCATTAATTCAGCAATGAAAACCTTTTGGCCAATACCTGTTAAGTAATCGGCTGTTGGAAAATCCATTGAGAAAAAGTGCTCTTCAAGCCACTGCCAAAAAGGGCTACTGCCGTTTTCGTCAGACACACCGCGCATTTCTGCGATCACTGTTTGTGCAAAACGCTCTTGATGCTGTTTTATAAACATAAAGCGCGCTTTTGAAAGTAGCTTACCGTTACAATTTTTACGATAGCCATCTTTTAAAAACAATGTGCAAAGCTCTGTAGCACCTGTGTAGTCGTTACATAGCGTTAAAATATCAACCGCTTTGTAGACGTTTAATGTACGCGAAGAGTGAATCACTTTACTTAAGTGATAATGATAAAATGCATCATCAAGCCCTACCGCAGCTTCAATTGCAGACGTACCTACAACGTCACCGGTTTCGCTATCTTCAAGAACAAACAGGTAGCCTTCGTCACCAGGTTGTGACGTTTGTTTAGCAAAAGAGCTTACTGAATGGTCAATCTTTTTTTGCAATAGTTCTTCGTTTAATGGCAAAGACGTAAAACCATGCCCTGATTCGTGGGCAATTTTCAGTAATGCTGAATAATCATTTTGCTGGATTGGGCGAAGGATCATCATGAGTCCGCTTGCTCCCTTATAAATAACGGTAAATAGGAATTGCAGGGCAAGCGGTGCTTGCCCTTAATTGGTTGGCTTAAGTCGCTTATGCGTTTACTACGCTTGCTACTGCTTTTTCAAAGCGCGCCATACCTTCGCGAATGTCCGCATCAGGAATTACTAAAGATGGAGTGAAACGTACTACATCCGCACCAGCAACTAATGACATAAGACCTTGCTCAGTACCTGCCACTAAAAACTCTTTTGCACGACCTTTGTATTTCTCGTTCACCACTGCACCAATTAATAAACCTTGGCCACGGATTTCGCTAAATACGTTGTATTTTTCGTTAACCGCGCTAAGTAGTTCATTAAATAATGCGGCTTTTGCTTTTACGCCAGCAAGTACTTCTGGGGTATTTACTGTATCAAATGCAGCTTCTGCAACAGCACACGCAAGCGGGTTACCGCCATAAGTAGAACCATGAGTACCTACTTTAAGGTGCTGTGCAATCTCAGTTGTTGTGATCATAGCGCCAATAGGGAAACCGCCGCCAAGTGCTTTAGCGGTAGTTAAAATATCAGGTACTATGTTTAAGCCTTGGTATGCGTATAAATCGCCAGTACGGCCAACACCTGTTTGAACTTCATCAAAAATAAGCAGTGCGTTATGTTTAGTACATAAATCGCGAACGCCTTGAGCAAACTCATCAGTTGGTGAAACAATACCGCCTTCACCTTGTAGAGGTTCCATCATTACGGCACATGTTTTATCGCTGATAAGTGCTTCAAATGCAGCAAGGTCATTGTAATCGCAATGTACAATGTCGCCAGGCTTAGGGCCAAAACCATCTGAATATGCCGCTTGGCCGCCAACAGTTACGGTAAAGAATGTGCGACCGTGGAAACCTTTGTTGAACGCGATGATTTGTGATTTTTCTGCGCCAAACTTATCAAGTGCAAAACGACGCGCTAATTTAAGCGCGGCTTCGTTTGCTTCTGCGCCAGAGTTCGCAAAGTAAACTTTTTCAGCAAATGTCGCATCAACCATTTTTTTAGCTAGGCGAAGTGCCGGCTCATTGGTCATTACGTTAGATAGATGCCAGATTTTTTCGCCTTGCTCTTTTAATGCGCCTACTAATGCAGGGTGGCAATGGCCAAGACAGTTAACGGCAATACCACCAGCAAAGTCGATAAACTCTCGACCTTGTTGATCCCATACGCGAGAGCCTTCGCCTCGAACAGGAATTACGCTTGAAGGTGCGTAGTTAGGAACCATTACGTGATCAAATAATTCGCGATTGACTGTCATTTTATTTCCTCTTAATTGTGAGCAACACAAAACATCAAAATAGGTGTTTGGTTACTATTTGTAACCAACTTTATAGGCAAGATCAGTAACCTGATAATTGCGCAAAATTGCTTTGTGGTTCAATTTTCAGACGCACATTATTTCAGAATTACTTAAATCTGTCTCGTTAAAAACTTTCATGTATCCCTTTAAAATAAAGGGCTAAAGATATTATTTCATAGATAGTGAATAACTATTTGCATAGTCAATTATGCTCATTTTTAGACAACTAACCGCATGAGCACTGAGGCGCACACACTTTAAGTGTTAAATATGCAATATAACAATAGAGTGAGAATGAATGATTAGTCGCTAAAAAATTAACAAAAATTTTAAGTTTTTAGTCAATTTGAATAGCTAGATTGGTAAAATTACTTGTTTCGAGGGTTTTTAGTTCCGTTTTAGTGAACTTAAAGTACGAAAACCATGCTGTTGTTTCATCAGATTCAATAAGCTGGTGTTCTTTTAAATTTAGATATTGAGAGTAACAACGCGCTTTTAACATTACCTCGGTTAAAGGTAACATTGTATCGCCCTTATCGACTCCATTAACCAACTGCTGCATGACCCCTTGAAACGGCAAATACTTAAATTTCATCTTCTCAATAACTTTAGCGCTGATAGCTAAAGATTGGTTATTAAGTAACGTAGTTAAAAAAAGCGGGTCGGGTTTTAATTCTAATAACGCAGTGTGCAAGTCTTTGCGCTGCTCTTGGCGCGCTATTTGTACTTTACGTTGCCATACTTGCTCAAAAGTTTTTAAATATAAACGCACTAATGCGATTCGCCCTACATCTAAAAGCATACCAAGGGTAAATGCATGAATATCGTTTACATTGTTAATTTGCGCTATTTTTTGTGCTGCAATCGCATTAGCCATTGCACTATCACGTAGCCTGCGCTTTAGCAGTGAAAATGGTTCAGTACTGTGTGGCATCCAATGACGTACTGCAAAAGTAGGTATGACTAACTGTAAATTATCAAGGCCAATGTAGCGCAGAGCAAGCGCGGGGCTATCTACTTTTACTGAGGTGTTTTTACTACGCTGTTTTCGATAGTAAGGTAAATTAACGAGTGTGACTAACTCACGCCCAAGCCAGCTTAAATCGTTTACTAGAGGCTCTAGCCGCCCTACAGTTGCAGACTTAACCGCTAAAAGATCAAGAATAGTTGCAATACCATCTTCAATCCCTAACGTATTTAGGATTACGGCATCCATGTCGCTTAGTTGCTTAAAAATAGCTGTTTCTATTGCTTTGTGAAGTACTTCACTCGCCTGAGCTCGATACTTATGATGCGCAGTACTGCTCTGCTGACGTTTATGTTGTGCTGCGACCTCAACTTGAAGCAACGTACGTTGCTTCATTGGCTCGCCATATTCTATTTCTAATGTATGAATAAAACCAATTTGCTGATGCGCAAAGCTATGACCAAGCAATAAATCATGTGCTCGTTGGTCAAGTATTTTAGCTGTTCGTTGTTGCGCTACAAGTTCAGTCATAACATCCATTCATTAGTAAATATAAAATAAGTATCGGTATTAAAAATTAGAATCGCATTAAAAAGTTATCAAGCAGTGCTAATCCTTGTTCAGTTAAAATAGCTTCAGGATGAAACTGCACTCCCTCTATCGCTAACTCTTTATGGAGTAACCCCATAATTTCGTCAAATTCACCTAATTCGGTTTGACTCCATGCGGTTACTTCAAGCTCTTTAGGCAGTGTTTGTGCTTTAACGACTAAAGAGTGATAACGACATACCGTTAATGGGTTGGCTAAACCTTTAAATACACCTTTATTGGTATGAACGATGGGCGATGTTTTACCGTGCATAATTTTTTTAGCACGAATGACATCCCCACCCAAAGCTTGTGCGATGGTTTGGTGTCCCAAACAAATGCCTAAAATTGGGTATTGCCCTTTTAGCTGCTCAACCACGCTTAACGATATACCAGCTTCGTTAGGTGAGCAAGGACCCGGCGATAACACGATGTGTTTCGGGTTTAACTGTTTTATTTGTGCAATGCTTAGCTCGTCATTACGTTTTACTAAAACGTCTTGATCTAAACGCTGAAAATATTGCACTAAGTTGTAAGTAAACGAATCGTAGTTATCGATCATTAACAGCATTACACAACAGACCTTATAAATTATTGACCACTACTTCACACAAGTGGCACTAAGCGCTGCATTCTACCACTATTAATTAACCAACATAAATTAGCAAAAAGCGTTAAAAACTTGCTCTTTTAACTAAAATAGCAGCTCAAGATAGATTTATTGCCCAGAGTTCAGGTTACTTAAGTTTAATTCCACTCATAGTCGCTTAACTTCTGTGGTTATTCTACTTTCTCGCATCTTGAGCAATAATATCGAGCCCTAAGCTTTTCACGAGTAGTTAATACGACTATTTCAGCTGTATACCCCTGCCATAAATTATTGACCGCTAAAGTACGTGCGTTTATCGATCATTTTATTGCCTGCTTTGGTGAAGTCCCTTATTGGAAAAAACAGTAACTGCTAAAAAGTAAAAGCGGTTGTTTGCGCTATATCAAATTAAGTTGGCAATGGTTGATTTATGATTGTTTAAACCCCAGTGTATTATATGAAGGTAATAATTCACTTAAACAACTCACTTACTTGTGAGCTCATTTATATCCTATTAAGGAGCGAATATGTTAGGCGAAGACCACTCATTAACAAACGACTTTCCAGATCATTTAAATGCCATTGCAACACTCAATACTGACGATTCTGAATTTGCCGAAAAGGCAACACAGTACGATAAGTTAGACAAAGAAATAAGAGTATTGGAGCTTAAAGATGCGCCAATTAGCGATGAACAAATGCATCAATTAAAGCATGATCGCTCAGAATTAAAAGATTGGCTATACCAGCGTTTACTTCAAGCCGAACAACACTAAAAAGTAAAAAAGAGTTCGCTGTAAACAGTGAACTCTTTGATCGTCTTCAATCAAAAATCTATATTACTTTACAAAATCACCCACTGGATTCATAAACACAGTAGCAGGGCTTTAAAGTTGTCATAAAGCGCGCACTCAGCAGTCCACGTATAGGTTTATTCATTATAATTCACCTAATTTAAGCTGTGCTAAAACACTATCTAATGTATCAACTAGTTGTTGGTTTTTAGTCTCGTTTAATGCATCTATATGTGGCGGTGCAAAACGCTCAGCATCGTTATCAAAATACAAACCTGTGGCGTTGTTAAATTCATCGCTAAGCGCAGCACGATAAAAAATATCAGCTCCTAGTTTTAGATCTCCACCGTCTAATCCGTATGCATCTTTAACCATTTTGCTACCCAGTAACGATTTTGGATTTACTGATACAACTAACGGGCCTACCTCTTTTAATTTAAGTCCTAGATAGCGCGACCACATCGTAATAGCTAACTTACTTTGTGCATAAGCGTCACCATCCGAAAGCGCCTTATTACCAATAAGTGCATCAAGGTTAACGCTTGATTGCGCGGCCGATGATACGTTAACTACACGCGCATTTTTATTTAATAGTGGTAACAGTAATTTAGTCAGTAAATAAGGTGCAAATGTATTTACGGCAAAACGCGCATCAAGGCCATCAGGTGTTGTTACGTTCTCAAGCTTGAATACACCAGCGTTATTAATAAGTACGTCAATTTGTTTATGATCTGCGCTTATCTGTTCTGCCAAATAATGTACCTGTGACATTTCGCTTAAATCGGCCACATAGCTTTGAGTACTTGCTTGCGGGTAATGCTCGTTTAACATTGTCTGTACATTATTAAGCTTTTCTATATTACGACCATGCAGTAATACAGTCTGACCTTGGGCTAGTAACATTTTTGCCGTCTCTAAACCAATGCCATCTGTTGCACCGGTGATTAAAATGATTTTTTTCATGTGTATGCCCTCTCAGTGCAACATTAAAGTAGTTAACCTGGACTCTAGATAATAAATATCTTAACCAGGGTTGTGGTTAGTTAAAGCCCAGTTACAGTCTTAAAGTAAATTATGCAGCTATCGTAGCACCCCAATACCGTCGTGATAATTAGCCATGTAATAGAATCAGTTTATAAAATAAATTGATAAAGCGAGGATCTGATGAGCGAATATTTTTTATTCTTCTATTTGAATTTTGCTCTAATCATTACTATTGTTTTTACACCTCCTTAATAGTAGTATTTATCATATAAATATGCTTTTCGAGAAATAACATGAAAGTTTTAGTTACTGGCGGCATGGGTTACATAGGTAGCCACACATGCATTGCATTGCATGAAGCAGGTATTACACCTGTTATTTATGATAACTTATCTAATGCAAGTGCGCGGGTACTTGACCAACTCGAAAAGATTACAGGTACTCGGTTTGAGTTTATTTTGGGTGACATTCAAGACGAGCAACAATTTAAACTCGCTCTAAAACATACTAAAGCCGAAGCTGTCTTTCACTTTGCAGCTTTAAAAGCCGTTGGCGAATCTACCGAGCAACCGCTGCGTTATTATCAAAATAACGTGTCGGGCACATTAAGCATGCTACAGAGCATGCAAGAGGCAGGCGTTAACCATATTATATTTAGCTCATCGGCTACTGTGTACGGCGAGCCAGACTACCTCCCTATTGACGAAAAGCATCCTATACGCGCAACTAACCCCTATGGTTGGACTAAAGTCATGGTTGAGCAAGCCATGCAAGACGTATGTAATGCCAACAGTCAATTTATGGGGATTGCGCTTCGTTACTTTAACCCAGTAGGTGCACACCCAAGCGGTTTACTAGGCGAAAGTCCTAATGGTATTCCTAATAACTTAATGCCATTTATTGCCCAAACTGCAGTAGGTAAGCGCGACGTGGTAAATATTTTTGGTGACGACTACGACACCGAAGATGGCACCGGTGTGCGCGACTATATTCACGTTTTAGATTTAGCGAAAGGCCACGTTGCCGCTTTTATGCAGCACAAAACAGACACCGCTTTTCATGCTTATAACTTAGGCACAGGGCAAGGTTATTCTGTGCTTGATATGATTAAAGCATTTAGCGCATCAGCCAATAAAGATATTCCTTATCAAATTACGCCGCGCCGAGCAGGTGATATTGCCTGTAACTACGCCGATGCCACAAAAGCGCAAAACACACTTAACTGGCACGCAGAACTAACACTTAGCGACATGACAAACGACACATGGCGCTGGCAAACTAATTACCCAAGTGGGTTGGAGAGTTAATATGACTTTATTAGAAAGTACTCACAGACGTAAAAATCCGCTAACGGGTCGTTGGGTATTAGTGTCACCACATCGTAATAATCGCCCATGGTTAGGCGCAACAGAAGCTGTTAACGAAAACGTATTACCAAAACACGATGACAGCTGCCCACTTTGTCCTGGCAACACCCGTGCAAATGGCGACAGTAACCCAGATTACAAATACACCCATGTATTTAGAAATGACTTTGGCGCACTCACACCTAATGCCAGCGAGCAATTACAAGGCTTAGAGTCAGACAGCGATTTATTTATTGCCGACGAAGCCAGTGGCGAATGCCGCGTAATTTGTTTTTCTCCAGAGCACAATAAAACACTACCAGAGCTTAGCCAAAATGCATTGCACGAAGTAGTAAAAACTTGGAAACAAAATTACACAGAGCTTGCACAGCAGTACGAATGCGTACAAGTTTTTGAGAATAAAGGCGAGATCATGGGTTGCTCGCAACCTCATCCTCACGGTCAAGTATGGGCGCATTCGCATTTATCAACGGAAATTGAAGCCGAAGATAACCAGCAGCTCGCCTATTATGAAAAGCATGGCACAGCCTTGCTTGCCGATTACGCGCAAAAAGAGCAAGCAGATCAAACACGTGTTGTATTTGAAAACGAACATTGGCTTGTTGTGGTGCCATTTTGGGCTGCATGGCCGTTTGAAACAATGCTAGTAACTAAAGATAACATTCAAAACTTTAGCCAGCTAAACGATGCACAAACCGACTCTTTAGCTCAGGCTCTTAAAGTATTAACCACTAAATACGACAACGTATTTAATTGCAGCTTCCCCTACTCAATGGGTTGGCACAATGCACCGGCCAATAGAGGCTCTGATGAGCAGCACTGGCGCTTACATGCACATTTTTATCCGCCGCTACTTCGCTCTGCTACCGTTAAAAAACACATGGTAGGCTACGAAATGCTAGGCGAAAGCCAACGCGATTTAAGCGCAGAAACCGCCGCTTCTATTTTAAAAGCAGCCAGTACCACACATTATAAAGATACAGCAGGACACATAAATGAAGCTTAACGAATTCCAACAACAATTTTTGTCACTGTATGGCGCGCCTGCACAAGGTATTGCTGCCGCCCCTGGGCGTGTAAATCTAATTGGTGAATTTACTGATTACAACGATGGCTTTGTTTTACCGTGTTCGTTAGCATTTCGTACCCAAGTTATGTTTAAACAGCGCGACGATAATATTATCACTGTGCGCTCTTTAAATTACCCAGGCGAGCAAGACCGCTTTAGCGTTGATGAGGCAATCAGCGAAGGCCAATCGCAATGGGGTAACTATATTCGCGCGGTGGCTTTTGTACTTAAACGAGCAGGCCATACATTACGTGGCGCTGACCTACTTATTGATAGTAATTTGCCGCAAGGCAGTGGCTTGTCGTCATCGGCTGCACTCGAAGTTGCTGTTGGCGGTATGTTTAACCATATTGCACAGCTTGGTTTACCACCAGAGAAAATTGCGTTATTTGGCCAAGAAGCCGAAAACGACTTTATGCATTGCCAATGCGGTATTATGGATCAGCTTATTTCGGCTAAAGGCGAGAATGGTCACGCACTTTTAATTGACTGCGAAAACTTAGCGACTACGGCAGTAAAAGTACCAGATGATTTAAACATTGTTATTGTTAATTCAAACTACCCGCGTAAATTAGTTGATAGCGAATACAACCAGCGCCGTATTGACTGCGAACAAGCTGCTGTAAAAATGGGTGTAGAAACACTTCGTCAAGCAACCATGACTGGCTTGCAAGCAGTAAAAGCGACATTAAGTGAAAACGAATATAAACGTACACACCACGTAATTAGCGAAAACGACCGCGTAATTGCAGCAACTACTGCACTGCAAAATAACGATATGGATGCACTTCGCACGCTAATGGCAGCATCGCACCAATCACTTAAACACGATTTTGAAGTAACCGTACCGGCAACCGATGGCCTAGTAGAAATTTGTAAAGAAGCGATGGGCGAGCGCGGCGCAGTACGTATGACAGGGGGTGGTTTTGGTGGCGCAATTGTATGTTTGTGTCGTGATGCTGAAGTACCATTAATTAAAGCAGCGATAGAAAAGCATTACTTTGAGCGTTTTAGCCTAAATGCTGATATTTACGTATGTTCAGCGGGTTCAGGATTACAAATTACGTCTTTTTAAATAAATTTAAGGAATAAGCATGGCAAAGGTTAATTGGGGAATTATTGGGTGTGGCAATATAGCTCACACCTTTGCTAAAAGCATCGCACATTGTAGTGATGCACAGCTTATTGGCGCTGCATCAATGAGTATGCAGCGCGCTAAAGAATTTGCCACACCGTACAATATTCAAGGCTATGAGAGCTATCAAGCTCTTATGCAATGCCCAAATATAGATGCTATTTATATTGCCAATACGCACGATCAACACTTTAAAACGATAGCCCAATGCTTAAAACATAATAAGCACGTGCTAAGCGAAAAACCAATTACCGTTAATGCTAAGCAGTTGCAAAGCCTCACTGAGCTTGCAAAACAACAAAACTGCTTTTTAATGGAAGGCGTTTGGATGCGATTTTTACCAGCCATAGTAAAATTACAACAACTCCTAAATGAAGGTGTTATTGGTAATGTACACAGTGTTAATGCCAACTTTAGTTTACCTGGCAGCTTTGCCGACACTCATCGATTAATGAACCCTGTAACAGCGGGTGGCGCCCTACTCGATTTAGGTATTTATCCTATTTCGATTGCTGATGTGGTATTTAATAAAGCCCCTGAACACATCAAATCCTTTGTACATAAAAGCACAACCGGTGTTGATGAGCGAAGCACTGCTATAGTTGATTACGGTAATGGGCAATTTGCATCTCTTGCCAGCGCACTGCAGCAAAATGGCCCAACAGAAGCATGTATTAATGGTGAGCTTGGCTATATTCGAATACCTCAGTTTGTAGGTGCACAAACGCTAGAGCTACACATAAACGACCAAGACCCTCAGTACTTTGAATACAACTTTAGCGACAATGAAAATTTTAAGTTTGAAATTGCACATGTCACGCAGTGTATATTACAAAAACAAACCCAAAGCAGCGTATTACCACTGGGTACTAGCTTACGAGTTATGAACATAATGGATACCTTACGAGCACAATGGCAGTTGCAATATAGCAATGCCGTCGAGTCGGCTGAACTGACTAATTAAAAATAAAAATACACAACAAGGACACACAATGACACACACACTCAAGGCGCTTTCAAAAGCTATATTACTTGCTACGTGCAGTTTATCTGCCAGTGTAGCTGTTGCTGAATCTAATAAACCAGAGCAGCTATACCCGCCAATCACTAGCGAAGTACTGCCAGAACTTGCAGCTAAAGGTAGCTACAATGTAGGTGTGCAAACACTTGGTTTAGTTAACCCTGCGCAATTTGATCCCGCTACACAAGGTCAAAAAGATCGTCCTTTAAAAGTAGAAGTGTGGTATCCGGCTGCAAATACAGCAAAAGCAGCACTTACCAGCTACACAGATGAAACTCGCTCAGGTAAAGAGTTTACTTTGCAAGCCGATGCAATGCGTGATGTCGCCATAAATAGTAAAGAGCACTACCCTGTCATTGTGCTTTCGCACGGTTATACCGGTTACCGTACAATTATGTACTACCTTGGCGAGCACTTAGCGTCACACGGTTACATAGTTGTAGCGATTGATCATACTGATTCAACTAACGCAGATGTTGATTTTAAAAATGCGCCGTTCTCTGGCTTTTTCAGTACGCTTATAAATCGCTCTCGCGATCAGCAGTTTGTTATTAATTACTTCAACGAGCAAAATAACTTTGCAAGTAAGCAAGTAGATAACAAAAGCGCTGGTGTAATTGGTTACTCAATGGGTGGCTATGGCGCGGTAAATACGATAGGTGGTTGTTACGCTTTTAATGAGCAAACTACGGCCATGTTTACGGGTATGAAAGACCCAGCTCAAATTAAACAAGTACAGCAACTACTCAACAGCTGCGCTGGTGGGCAATACCAAAACCCGAAAGTAGACCCACGCATAAAAGCCATGGTTGCCTTTGCACCGTGGGGCGGACAGCACGCTATATTTGATGCCAAAGCAATGGCAAATATTAAAGTACCTTCGCTTTATATAGCCGGTAACTTAGATGATATTTCAGGCTATGAAGGCATTAAAAACCTTTATAACCAAACAGGCAGCGAAGATAAGTACATGCTTACTTACAAAAATGCGCGCCATAATATTGCACCACACCCAGCCCCTGCTATTGCACAAAGCAGCAGTGAGTTAGATATAGGCCATTACTACGAGCCATCGTGGTCTATGCGCACACTAAACGAAATCAATAAACACTTTGTACTTGCTATGATGGATTGCCACGTAAAAGGTATAGCCAGCGAGTGTAAATACTTAGATTTACCACAAAACGGCGACCAAGCTGTTGTTGATGGTAAGCCACTACCACAGTGGCACGGATTTGATAATCGCTTTTCCACTGGTATGGATTGGCAGCAAGCTAAACCACACGTTAAGTAACTGAGCTCTGGATAATAAATCTATCTCAAGCAGCTATTTTCAGCGTTAACTGCGTTGAATTTACTTGCAATAGTCCGTCAGATTTCAAGTTAAGTAACTCACTAAAAGCGACTGTTTCTCTTAAATAGTCGCGCTCGCACTTAAAATTTACTAAAAGTAAAACGCCCTGCTTTTTAAAAGTTATCAATAAAAACAGGCGAGTTTACTTTTTAGTAAGATATTTTAAGAAAAAACCATTGCCATTAGCTAACGTTAAAGGCAATCTAGCTATATATAAGATAAATAATATTAATAAATATGTCCAAATACATACTCTCAATTGATCAAGGAACCACAAGCTCTCGTGCCATCTTGTTTACAAAAGATGCAGACGTTTTTGGTACAGCACAGCAAGAATTTCCTCAGCATTTTCCACAAAACGGCTGGGTTGAGCACGATCCTAACGATATTTGGCAAACAGTGCTTAGCACTAGTCGCGAAGTACTCGCTAAACAAGATGTAAAGCCTGAAGAAATTATCGCTATAGGTATCACTAACCAACGCGAAACCACCCTAGTATGGAACAAAAAAACAGGCAAAACGATTTATAACGCGATTGTTTGGCAAGATAGACGCACTAGTGACTATTGCGAAAGCCTTACTACCGATGAACTTTGTCAAACTATTAGCGAAAAAACAGGCTTGCTACTTGACCCTTATTTTTCAGCCACTAAAGTTCGTTGGATTTTAGATAATGTTGAAGGCGCACGCGAACAAGCCCTCGCTGGCGAACTGGCTTTTGGTACGGTTGACACTTACCTACTTTGGCAACTAACAGGTGGTAAAGAACATCGCACTGATGCAACGAATGCATCCCGTACTATGTTATTTAATATTCATACCCAGCAGTGGGATCAAGAGCTTCTAGAGTTATTCGATATTCCAGAATCTATGCTGCCAGAAGTAATGGACTCAGCCGACGAATTTGGCTCAACGAGCGCTGATATTTTTGGTGCACCAATTCGTGTATGTGGTATTGCTGGTGATCAACAGGCAGCCCTTGTTGGTCATGCATGTTTTGAGCAAGGCATGGCAAAAAGTACATATGGCACTGGCTGTTTTTTAATGCTTAACACTGGCGAAAAAGCACTGACCTCAGAAAACCGCTTACTGACCACTGTTGCCTACAGATTAAACGGCAAACCAACTTACGCCATTGAAGGCAGTATCTTTATGGCTGGCGCAACTATGCAGTGGATTGTTGAAGGCTTAAAGCTACTTAGCCATGCTGGCGAAAGTGAATCGATGGTTAAAGATGTCCCCCTCGATCATGGTGTATTTTTAGTACCTTCGTTCACGGGTTTAGGTGCACCTTATTGGGACCCAAATGCACGTGGCGCTATTTTAGGTCTTACACGCGACTCAGGAATTAGCACTATTGTTGCGGCTGCTTTGCAATCAGTAGGTTATCAAACCAAAGATTTACAAAAAGCGATGGAGCGTGATGGCCTTCGGCCAAGTGTGCTTCGTGTAGATGGCGGCATGGTAAAAAACAATTGGGTTATGACCTTCCTATCAAACATTTTAGGTGCAACAGTAGAGCGTCCAACGGTGACCGAAACCACCTCTTTAGGGGTCGCTTATTTAGCAGGCTTACAAACCGGCGTTTACGAATCAACTGAGCAGTTATCGAAAATGTGGACATGTGACCGTCGTTTTGAGCCAACTATGAGTGCCGACGAGCGTAATGATTTATATGCAAAATGGCAGCACTGCGTAGCTCAAGTGTGCTTAACAAATAAAAATTGCCCGCAGTAAATACTAAGTGGCTAAGGCTAATACTTTAGTCACTTTGTCTTTTTTAACTTAGCTAAATGCTCGATTTAAAAGGCACACTTTACTGCTCCAAATTGAAAGTGGATTCGCGTCAAAATTAACAAATAAAAAATTGGGTTTTCTATTGTCAAATGAAAACAGCAGCTTTATGATGCTTTATGTATTATTTATATTATAAATAGAAGGGTGCTCGGTGAAATTAGCAGATAACGAATATGACTTACTAGTCATCGGTGGCGGCGTAAACGGCACAGGCATAGCAGCAGATGCTGCTGGTAGAGGACTTAAAGTACTTTTGTGCGAACAGTCAGATCTAGCTTCTGCAACGTCTTCAAACAGCTCCAAGCTGATCCATGGTGGTCTGCGCTACCTTGAGCACTACGAATTTAGATTAGTAAAAGAAGCCTTAGCCGAGCGAGAAGTGCTGCTAAAAAATGCCCCTCACATTATGTGGCCACTTACGTTTAGATTACCCCATCAAAAGCATTTACGCCCTGCATGGATGATCCGCATTGGCTTATTTATGTATGACAACCTAGCAAAACGAGTTACGTTACCTGCATCGAAGAGCATTAAATTTGGCGAGCATAGCGTACTAGAACCTTCAATTACTAAAGGTTTTGAATACGCTGATGGCTGGGTTGATGACTCTCGCTTAGTTATTTTAAACGCCCTTGCAGCGCAGCAAAAAGGCGCAGTAATTGCCACACAAACTAAATGTGTCAAAGCGCATCGTGAGCAAGATAAATGGCAAGTAACGCTTGAGCAACAAAGTACAAAATCGCATTATAGTATTGCTGCTAAAGGCATAGTAAATGCAGCGGGTCCTTGGGTTGCTAAGCTTTTTGATGAAGCACTCGAAGAAAAATCACCACAAAATATTCGCCTTGTAAAGGGTAGCCACATTGTCGTGCCACGCATTCATAACGAACCGCAAGCTTATATTTTACAAAATAAAGATCAGCGTATTGTGTTTGTTATTCCGTTTGAAGATGATTACTCACTTATTGGCACGACTGATGTTGAGCACAAAGGTGAGGCACAAGACGTTAAAATTAGTGAAGAAGAAATCGATTACCTTATTGAGATTACTAATAGCTACTTTAAAACTCCGATTAAACGCCAAGATATTGTGCATACTTTTTCAGGTGTACGTCCATTACTTGATGATGAATCAGTTAATGCACAAGCCGTTACTCGCGATTATAAACTAGAGCTTTCGAGTGATGCTAAACAAACACCTCTACTGAGTGTGTTTGGCGGAAAAATTACAACTTACCGCAAACTTGCCGAAGCTGCGGTTAACAAGCTTGAAGACTTTTACCCGCAAATGAGTGAAGCTTGGACTAAACATAGTGCGTTACCAGGTGGCGATTTTAGCTCTGTAGAAGCACTTAAAGCGCAATTACAAACAACCTATAATTGGTTACCACAAATACTGCTAAATCGCTTTGTACGCACCTATGGTACGCGCACTATAAATATTTTGGGTGATGCAAAACAACTAAGCGATTTAGGTCAAGATTTTGGGCATAACTTATTTGCAGCAGAGGTCGATTTTTTATTAAATGAAGAGTGGGCACAAAACGCATATAACATATTATGGCGCCGCACAAAGTTAGGACTGCGCTTTAGTGAAACCCAAACTACCACCCTTAATAATTATATTGAACAAAGCAAAGCGGCCAAAATTGCTTAATAACCGCTAAAGAAATTGGCTGCAATAGCCCTAAAAGCTTTCTACGAAACCCCTTTATAATTTAATCATTATGAAGGGGTTTAATTTTCTCGGTTATATAATACCAATCCGCAATAACACTTGGTCAATTTGAGGGCTTAAACCTGGCGCTAACTATGTTAATAATTTCTGATATAGAACAACTAAATAACGAAATTCTCACCTTGTTATCGACCCTATTTTCTTACTTCAAAATCGCTCACTTAATTAAGCTGATTGATATAAAAAATTAAAACCGCTCAACGTAGCCATTTTAATGTCAAACTCAACACATTTAACGCCTATTTGGTTAAGTGCCGTAGAAAAACATTTATTAAGCTGTTTGGTTCCCACTACCACAACTTGTGTATTACTTTGCAACTGCCACTCACTGGCATGGCGTGCTGCTCGTACGTCACTGCCAATTAACACACCCGATAAATACGCTTTAGCTTGTACAGGTGTTAACTCCTTTGAAAGCTGACGAGTACGCACACTAAAAATACCATGCGCTAAATTACCACTATCACTGTCAAGCGTGAGTTTGCACCCTTGATCAAATGCTTTCCAATCAAAGTCGCCCTCTTCACAGTCACTGGGTATCAATACACTTTGGTGGCACAGTAAATCGTATAACTCGCCAGTCATTGCGGTTTTAAAGCAGATTATTTCACCATGGTTTATAAGTACCCACTTAGTATGTGTACCTGGTAAACACAGTAATATTTTACCCTGTTGATACTCTGGGTTTTGTTTTAAAAACCCTAAAATTTGCAGCTCTTCACCGCGCATTACATCAAATAAAGAATTTTGTAGGGTACATTTAGTACCCGGCAACGCTTTAATAGTATGCCCTGCACAATTAAAGCTAATAGCAGCATCGAGCAAACTCTCAGGGTTTATAGGGCACTCTAAATAGGGCGTTTCGTACCAACCTATACTTGATGTGATTTGCCCTGCTATATATACAGGTACGCAGCCATACTGCTTACTCCAAGGCTCGATAGCACTAAGAAGCGTTTGCTCAAAGTCTTGGTTAACTTTTACAACACCTGGCCCATCACGTTGTTCAAGTAATGTAAGCGGTTGTTTTGCGTTAACGCGGCACAAATAAGCACGTAAATGACTGGTACCCCAATCAACGGCTATAAAAAGAGATGAAGTAGTCAAACTTTAAAGTCTCCCACCGTCAATTTTAATGCCCTGCCCGGTAATCATACTGCTTTCATCTGCCGCTAAAAACATCGCTAAATTAGCAACATCCTCAGGTGAAACTAGCTTTTTAAGCGCCATAGCTTCCATCCATTTTACTTGCTCGGCCTCTGTAAACCAGCTTGCTAATTGACGGTCGGTAGCCACCCACCCAGGTAAAATAGCATTTACGCGAATACCAAACTCGCCATAATCACGAGCAAGTGCCTTAGTCATGCCTATAAGACCTGCTTTAGCGGTAACGTAACCGGCCATTTGCGGTTGGCCCATTATGGCATTGATAGAACTAAAGTTTATAATACTGCCCGCCCCTTCTCGCTGCATAAATGACATAGCGACTTGGGAAGCAAAAAAGGCTGGATTTAAATTAATTTGCAGACACTGATCCCAGTCTTGCACTGTAACGTCTTCGCTAGGTTGACGGCGATCGTTTGCTACGTTATTGACCAGTACATTGACGCTACCAAGGGCAGCACACGCATCAACTAATGATTGCTGCAGAGCATGGGAATCAGTTACATCAACTTGCCTGTACCATAAGTTAGCTTGTGGGAGATTGTTAATGAGCGCCTGCGCAGCATCGTCATCTATATCGATAAAAGCAACTTTGGCATTTTGCTTAGTAAATGATTCGACCATTGCTCTACCGATGCCTGATGCACCACCAGTAATAAAAATAACTTTACCAGAAAGACTATGATATTGAGCGAGGGTGTTCAAATTCAACTCTCCATACAGCACATATAAAATCTTATTTAAACCCTTTATAAACTGACACTTACAACATAAAGGGCCAAACCAAATTGTTATTACTGTGTTAAAATACCTAACTAATAAAAAGTTTATACCATATCCTTACGTACATTAATATGATATATGATATATAATCTAGCAATATGAACTCGGAAACTCGCACAATGAAAAGCCAACCTCGTCAAAACTTAACACACCAACTAACCCATGATTTGGGTTTTGCTATTGTGCGTGGCGTGTACCCTGTAAGTGAAGGTCTGCCGTCGGAAGCTGACTTATGTATAAAATACGATGTGAGCCGTAGCGCCACTCGCGAAGCGGTAAAAATGCTCTCTGCTAAAGGATTAATTTCGTCGCGTCCTAAGCAGGGTATTCGTGTATTACCTGAAAGTAGCTGGAACATGTTTGATACCGACGTACTGCGTTGGATTTTAAGCAGCAAACCGTCACTTTCTTTATTAAAAGAATTTACCCAAGTCCGTGTAGCACTTGAGCCTCAAGCTGCAGCGCTTGCAGCGGTGAATGCAACTGCTGAACAACTCGTTGAAATAGATAACGCGTTAGCGCGTATGGCCGATGCCGATGAAGGATTAGATGATCCTCTCGAAGCTGATATTGCCTTTCATACCAGTATATTAGTGGCCAGCAACAATCGATTTTTTGTACAATTGACTGAGTTTATTAGCACCGCATTACGTGTAAGTATTCGCTACACTAACCATATTAAAGGTGTACCCGGCGCTGATGTAGCAAAGCATGCAGACATTTTAAATACCATAAAATCACGTAACCCAGAGCTGGCTAAAAAAGCAGTAGAAACTATTTTAGAAGAAGCGCTTGAGCTTATCGAATCAAAGCTGGTGTAGTAAAAAGTTACTTTTGACAGATTAAAAAAGGGAGCTAATTA
Source organism: Pseudoalteromonas sp. BSi20495 (assembly GCF_000241185.1). NCBI lineage: Bacteria > Pseudomonadati > Pseudomonadota > Gammaproteobacteria > Alteromonadales > Pseudoalteromonadaceae > Pseudoalteromonas > Pseudoalteromonas sp. BSi20495. The sequence goes on along the minus strand of NZ_BADY01000001.1, from coordinate 59,851 downwards.
GCTCCCTTTTTGCTGCCCATATTTAAAATTACGCTTTTGTAAGTTCAAAAATAAGCGATGTTTGCGGGAATGAAATTGGCATTTGTAAGCCAAACTGCATTAACGCTTCACCTGTAAATGTTTGACCATTTACCACAGCAATAGAAGATGGGCGATACTCTTCAAATTTTACCGGCCACACTAAATTAAGTGTATATTGTGCATCGGTATCTAGGCTAACAAAGCGTAATTTATTAGGCGCTGTACGCGGTGTTTCGCGAACGCTATTATAGGCAAATAACGCTTTTGTTTTTTGCTCATCGATTAAACCAAAGTTAATTGATAAATCGTCGCTATCAAGGCGGTATAAATCGGCGCTATGAATAAACTCCCGATGCTCTTTGTGAAGTACTATTGCCGCTTTGAGTGTATTGTATTCGTGATCGGTCAGTTCACGTGGGTCCATTTCAATGCCCATGTGGCCAAACATTGATACCGCAGCACGCATTTCAATGCTCACATTACGCCCTGTGATATGACAATCACGTGGGCCTACGTGAGCGCCCATTACCGACGATGGGAAAAAGAACGAACATCCACGCTGTATTTCAAGGCGATCTAGCGCATCGTTTGAATCTGACGTCCATACACGATCTGTGTGTGCAAGTACGCCGTAATCTACACGTGCACCACCTGACGAACAGCTTTCTATTTCAAGCCCTGGGTGCGCCGCTTTAATACGATCAATTAAACGATAAAGCGCCAATGTTTGTTGATGCACGGCCGGCTTACCATCAAAGTTACCCGCATGGTTAATATCGCGGTTCATATCCCATTTAATGTACTTAATGGTTGGGTATTCAACTAAAATATCGTCAATGGCTTTGTATAGGTACTCAACCACCTCAGAGCTCGTTAAATCAAGTACGAGCTGATTTCTAAAGCTTAACTGTTCGTTGTTTTGAGAGCCTAAAACCCAATCAGGATGCGCGCGGTATAAATCACTATCAGGGTTGACCATTTCTGGTTCAAACCAAATACCAAACTCCATACCTAAGCTATTAACATGATCTATAACTGGCGATAAGCCATCTGGGTAAATTTTGTAATCTACTGTCCAATCACCTAAGCCAGCATTGTCGCCACGGCGGCCTTTAAACCAACCATCATCAAGTACAAAACGCTCAATACCTAACGGGGCTACTTTGTCGGCTAATTGCTTAAGCGTGTCTACGTCGTGATCAAAGTAAATACCTTCCCATGTGTTGTAATGCACAGGGCGCGTTTTTTCGCGTTGTGCTTGGCTAAGTAAATTAGCTTTAACAAAACGATGGAAATTACGAGAAAGCGCGCTAAAACCTTCACTTGAAAACGAGCCATAAATGCTCGGGCTTTGATACGTTTGACCTTTAACAAGCGTAAGCTCACCAGGAAGTAATAGCTCGCCCATTTGTACATAACGGCGCCCTTCAGCTAAAAGCTCTGCACGTAGTTTATTGTTACCACTCCAACCTAAATGAAAGCCGTAACATTCGCCGTGTTGCTCGCCTGCATTTTCGTTATGCACTAATAAACCAGGAAACACATCGTGTGATGTTTTGCCTTTACGGTTTTCACGTACAAAGCTGCCAAGCACTAAATCAACCGATTGACGTTGGAATTCGTTTGACCAACGACCTTCAAAGCTCACTATTTTGCTTACGCTATCTGGCAATTGAAATGTTGGCGCGGCGCAAAAATTAACGCTTAATGGCGAATCACCTAAATTAGTTAATACGGTATGTGCACTTAGTACGTCAGTGTTTTTATCAAGCGTAATGCTGTGCACGACTTCAATACCACGAAGCTTATCTACGCTTACAAATTCAAGTGTTGCGGCTGAAGGCTGACGCACTTCTTGAAGCTCTGGCCCAACTGACCATGCGATTGAGTCGTTTACAAGCTCAAGGCCTGGCGCACCAGTGAAGCCCTCACCTAAAAGCGGAGAAAGAGAAATAGGTGCTTCTTCAACCACGGCACATTTTACTTCTTGACGGGTAGCAAGTTGAGTTAGCATTGCCTCGGTTGTTTGCTCAGATAGGCGTTTACCAAAGTACAATAACGCCGGTGTTTTACTTTGGCAGTCGAAAATAACCGTGCTATTAGCGCTATCTAATCGAAAAAATGGTTTAATATCGGCCATAATTCTCCTATCCTTTTAATCTATTACGAGTTAAATAATGTGAGTATGTGAGTCAGTTATTTTGTGTGTGAACTCATTTACCGTTGCTTGAGATACGACCGGTCAGACAGTGGCCCTCAATAATAATAGTATATATCATATAAATTAGCTTTTGATAGCCTTTGCACTACAAATAGTTAGATAAACTCACTGGAAGTACCACTGCAATAAAAGACATTAAACTAACCTTAACTCAAAAATCCAATTACTCTCTTTTTGCTGGATAAAAAAATCGGCCAAGAATTACCTGTGACCGATTTTAATAGCTTAATTTATCTGTAGTTTATTTTTGTATTAGCGTCTGCGTTGCGCCATCAAGATCAGGAGTTTTACCTGCCCACTGCGCGTTTAAGCCAAATACCACTTTATTTACTACTAATGCAAAAGTCACACATACAATGAGTGTAATTGGCATTAAGTGAATGTAATGAATGTCGGTATGTAGTGGTGAGTTTGCAAACGTAAGCATACCGTACATAACCACGCCTAAAATTACCGCTGCAATACCCGCACGGGCATCAACATTTTTAAATAATAAGCCCACTACAAAAATAGAGAATATAGGCATACTTAATAAGCCGTTTAATTGCTGTAGTAAGTTAATAATACTGTCGGCTTGCTGATAAATTGGTACAAGTACCAGCGTTAAACTCGTTAGTAATAATGTTACGTAACCACTTAGCTTTACTACACTTGGCTCTTTATTAAAGTAAGCTTCGTGAATGTCACATACATATAGTGCTGTGGCTGAATTTAATAAACTGTTGTAAGTAGACAGCACTGCCGCCGCCATTGCCGCTGCAAATACACCGGTTAACCATGCAGGCATTACATCACCCACAATTCGACCATAAGCAGCGTCGCCAATATCGCCATAGAGTTTAAACGAAATAATACCCGGTAATACCACAATTGCAGGGACGATTAAAAAGCGAATACCTGCTGCTGCAAATATACCTTTTTGCGCTTCTTTAACATTAGGCGCTGCCATTGCTCGTTGCGTAATTGTTTGGTTAGTACCCCAGTAATACATTTGAATAAAGATCATACCGGTTAAAAGTGTTGGCCAAGGAATAGGTGAATCAGCATCGCCGATGAGTGTTAAACGCTCCTCTGGAATACCCGTAAAGTCATAATCAATCGCATTAAGCGCTAAAAAGACTACTAAAACAGCCATGCCCAGTACAAGTATGCCATTGTAGGTATCCGATACAGCAACTGCCCGCAAACCACCAAAAAATGCATAAACAGCACCAATAATGGCAAACGCGGTGGCAATATACATTAGTGGAATATCAACCTTAAACATGGTTTGCATAAACAGCGCGCCAGAATAAATAACCGCTGGCATATAAATAAGTGCATTACCTAAAAAGAATAAACCCCCAATAACAGCGCGAATATGTTTGTTGTTATAGCGCTTTTCTAAAAGCTCTGTGGTCGTTGTACAGTTGTATTTGTAATAAACCGGAATGAACACTTTGGCTAAAATAATCAAACCTATAATTGCTGCAAGCTCCCACCAAACCAGTAAAGCCATTTGATTACCATTCATACCTACAAGCTGATCAGTACTTAAATTAGTTAATGTGATTGAACCTGCAACAAACATCCAAGTAAGGCCACCGCCCGCTAAAAAATACTCTTTGGTTTGGCTTTGTCCGTTATTGCGATTTTGGCCTCGGCATTTCCAATAAGTAAGGCCACCAATTAAAGCGGTGACAAAAACAAAAACCACCAGCTGTAAAATATTATCTGACATGTGTGTGTCTCTTATATGTGTGTGAAAATAGACACGCTATAGCGCGTGTGAATCTCGACTTAGTTCTAATTTAATTTGCTTTAAAGGTTTGAGGTCTGAATGCTGATTATGAAGTTTCACTAAGGCGTTAAGCTGAAACAGTGAAATAAGCATGCTGTTAAGCACACTTAAGTAACCCTTCTTTTGTAGTTCCGCAATGGTATTGCTATCTAGTGTTTGCAGTTTGTCTTCATCAACGGTGCTCAAACCTTGAATGGTTTGGGTTTCGCCTTGTTCAAACTGTAAAACAATATCAATATTTTTAATGAGCCCTAAGCGCGCTACTTCCTGGGCAAATTGATATGTTTGATAGTCATTTTTTAAATCGCTCTCAAGTAGCTTTTGTTGCGAATTTAAAAATAAGCTTGGGTTACCTTTAGCATCAAATAGTGCCTCGCCTTGCTGCGAGTTTACAGCTGAGCTTTGCTCATCAATCGCAATAAAGTAATCGCTACTGTTTGCTTCACGGGTCATTAAATGAAGAGGGTGAGTTTGCATACATACAGGTGTGTAAAGTGCCTGCCATTGGTTGTTATTCACCAATAAACTTTGCCCGGCGTTAAAACTTGTTAACGCTGATATTGTGTAGCTGCCATTTTGTGCGTTACGGGCTAAAAAAATAGGTAAGTCGCAGGCTACTTTTGCTATTTCATTTGCTCTTAAATTAACTAAATGCTGCGTTTTTGCGTATTCAACTGCTGCATTGGGGTTAATTTTTAATGTTTGGTGTTTAGTGTTTACGAGTTCACTAATAGCCATAGTTACACATCCTTAAACTGGGTTAGCTGCTAGCCACTGCTCTATAAAAGCACGATGTGGCGGCAAAGTTTGTAACATCTGCTGTGTAAGCTGGCTGTTACGTTCAATTATTTGTTTGGCTTGCACATGTTGTGAATACAAATATGCTTGTTTAGTAAAGTCTGGCTTAAAGCCCATACCATACAAAACATACTGATAACTGGCAGCAGGGAATAACTCTAATGCGCCATGAAAGTCTTGAATAAGTGGACCGCGGCTTCCCCAAAGAAGTAAGTCTTCTTGCAGGGTTTGTGGAATAGTATCGGGCTGTACATGTGCTTGCCAGTAAGGTTCTGGGCGCTTGGTTAGCATGTAATGTAGCTTTAAAAAGTCGATAATACGCTGCCAGCGGTAATCCATTTGCTCGTTAAAGCGTTTAGCTACAATAGGCATTACTTGTGTATCTGCTGGCATATGCTCTGCTACAAAGCGTGCTGAAATTTCAACAAGCATAATAGCGGTTGCTTCAAGCGGCTCCACAAACCCTGCCGACATACCAATGGCAACACAGTTTTTATGCCAAAACTTTTCACGGTAGCCCGACTCAAAGCTAATCTTACGGGCAGTTAAACAGTTTGCTGCATCGCCTAAATAGTTTCTTAGGTTTTGCTCTGCTTCATCGTCTGATAGAAACTTGCTTGAATATACATGCCCTACACCTCGGCGGTGCGTTAAACCTATATCCCAAATCCATCCAGCGTTTTGCGCTGTTGCTATGGTATGGCTGGCTAAGGAGTCATCGTTTTCATCATAAGGGACTTGCATCGCCAGAGCGCTGTCGTTAAATAGCACGTGGTCCATTTTTTTAAACGGTACGTTGAGCGCTTGGCCTAATAACAATGATGAAAAACCAGTACAGTCTATAAATAAATCAGCGCTTATAGTGCGGGTTTGATCTTTTAGAGTAAGCTCATTTATTGCACCATCGTCATCAAGTTTTACCTGATCAACAGTACCAATAATATGCTCTACGCCAAGCTTACTTTTACAATGCTGTTTAAGCATTTCTGCAAAAGCGCCGGCATCTAAGTGATAAGCGTAATTACAATTACCTTGATATTCACCTTGCGCTATACCCCGTGGGGCTAAGCTTGCTTCGCAAATATCATGTTGAAAATTAGTTTGCTGTGCAAAGTCTTCAACATTATCTAAATAAGGGGCTAAATCTATGCGGCCGTAGCCTAGCGGTACAGTAAATGGATGGTAGTAAAAATCGTTGTTGCCGTGCGTCCAATTTACAAATTTACCACCTTGCTTAAAGGTAGCGTTACAGGCTTTAAATACATCAACTTCACGCAAACCTATTTGCTGAAGAGTGTTTTTCATCGTGGGCCAGGTACCTTCACCTACACCAATTGTTGGAATATCTGACGATTCAACCAACATCACTTTTAAGCCGTCACCATTTTTACCTTGGTGATACGAAGCTATAATTGCAGCGCTCAGCCATCCTGCTGTGCCGCCACCAATTACGGCGATTGTTTTTATTGTTTTATTCATAACGGACTACTCTTTGAGTACTTTATTGATAACCGGCTAGACAACAAATGCCCTTTCGGGCATTTGTTTAAATTAGTCTCATTTTGTGCAAAATAGCTACTAACTTTATTAGTAACAGGACTTATAATGCACTGCAATGAAAACTAAGAGGCAGTCGCTGCCTCTGCTATCAATTAAAACGATCCACGAATACCAAACGCGTAACGTGAGCCATTATCTTCTACTGAATAGATTTGGTTAGCAAAACGACCTGTTTGTACTAGCTCTTCTTCAGTGATATTGATGCCTTCAGCAAAAATAGTGAAGTTTTCGTTAATATCGTAGCTTGCACTAATATCCCACTGACCGTAAGTTTCTACGTTCACTGGTTCACCGTTAAAGCCATTATCAACTAAGCGTAAAAAGCCTTCACGGTTGTTAAATGCAACACGTGCTTGCCAGTTATCTTGCTCATAAAACAATATTAAGTTTTGCGAATCGCCTAAACCTTCAAGTGCAAATGTTTGTGTGGTGTCTGCGCCTACGCTAATGTCACTATCTACGACTGTGGCATTGGCTATAATACCAAAGCCATTATCAAATATGTGCGTCACACCAACTTCATAGCCCGTTACTTTAGCTGACTCACCATTTTGAGGGCGAGTTACTGTGTATATCTCTGAACTACCATTGAGTTCATCATCAGCTTGGTCTGTACATGTAGTACACGCAAAATCAGGACCCGAACGGTCAGACATTTCAAATGTTTCTGCACCTGTTAGCGTGACAATGAAGTCATCAACTTCTTTACTAAATACTGCAAAGCTAAATAAGTTAGCATCGTTGTAGTACCACTCGTAAGAAATATCCCAGTTTTCTGATTGGAATGGCTTAAGAGCAGGGTTGCCACCATTTGCCGTTAAGTTTTGACGACGTGGTTCGTTAAAGTTTGTAGCAGGAGATAACTGCGACATCGTTGGACGAGTAATACTGTCGTACGTAGCAAAACGTAAAATCATATTGTCTTGCAGTTCTAACTTAACATTTAAAGATGGTAGTAAGTTTGAGTAGCTAGTCCCTTGTTCAATGCTTGTAGCCGGACCAAATACGTTAGCAAACAAAGTTGCATCCGTCGTTGGGATTACATCACTAATAAAGCTCTGTATTGCAGCTACTTCAATATCAGTTTCAGAATAACGTGCACCTAAGTTAACGGTTACAGGCATATCCGCAAGGTCAAAACCAAGCGTAAAGTCCATGTATAGGCTGGTGATGTCTTCGTTGATTGTGTAACGGTTATTTTGTAATGTTGGCTCTACTGGGAAACCTTGATCGGCTAAATAATCAAGCATTTTATCACCGTCGTAGGTGTAAAATGTATCGATCAAACCTGGGAAGTAGTTACTTGCTTGATAGGCTTCAAAATCAATTGCATCAAGTGGTGCTTGCGTCCCATAACCACAAAATTGACATTGAGTACCATAAACTTGAAAACTTGATTTTTCACGCTCTTGGCGATAAGCACCAAAGTTGATTCGATCTACAGGGCCTTTATCTGGCACGTATTCAAAATCAGCTTTTACTTCTGTGATTTCATCTTCATCTGTAAACTGAAGACCGACTTCATTGTAGTGAAGGCGCGCAAGGCTAGGATCTGGGAGTGAACCATTTTTAAACCCGTCATGCTGAACAGTAGGAACACTGCCTGTACCATCAAAGCTATAGCTATTAATAATACCTACAACATTAAAACGGTCAGTACCTGCACGGTCATTTTCAGCTGTTGAGCGAGACACATCAAATTTAGCTTTTAATAATTCGTTTACTTGCCAATCTACGTTAATACCAAATGCTTTATTAGTTACATCACGAGAGTTACGAGTGTGCGACACAAAGTCACTTGCAGGGTCGCCACTTGGCGCACCTAAACCCACTTCTTGAGAGAAAGTTAAAAGCGTGCCTGTTTCTGGATCAATCGTTGCGCTACCTACGCGGTCTGGTTCAAACCAAGATGCTAAATCGCGTACTGTTGAATCAACTTCAAATTTTGAAATCATGCCATCAACAGTAATAGTAACATCGTCAGATGGCGCATATTGCAGTACTAAACTTGCATTTGTACGCTCACGATCTTGCTCATCAACAACTTGGTCCCAGTTACGTGGAATATAGGCATTTTCAAACAATACACCATCAGTTGGATTAGAGATTGTTTGGCCGCCGCGCCAACCTGCCGTTAAAATTTGGTTATTTTGAAGTTTACGTTGTTGATTAGTGATGGCAAAAAGCACACCTAGCTTATCATCGTTAAACGTATTACTTATTAAGAATGATGTTGATGGGGATACTTCTTCAGAAAGGCTTTCGTACATACCTTTAACTGAACCTAAAATATGTAAACCACCAAAATCAAAAGGACGTGCTGTAGTTACGTTAACCGTACCACCAATGCCGCCTTCTTGAAGCGTTGCTGTATTACTTTTATAAATATCAGCACCGGTGATTTGATCTGCGGCTAATACATCAAAATTAAATTCACGACCTGCACTGTCTGTCGCAATTTGACGACCATTAACAAGTACAGTATTAAATTGTGGACCAAAACCACGAATAGTTACCGCTTGTCCTTCACCACCACTGCGGTCAATTGCTACACCTGTAATACGTTGCAGAGATTCTGCTACGTTTAAATCAGGAAATTTACCAAGATCTTCTGCTTTAATCCCGTCTGTAACAACATTAGATGCTTTTTTATCTAACATTGATGAACGTAAGCTGCTACGGATACCCGTTACTGCGATAACTTCAACATCCTCATTTACTACTGTAGACGTATCGCCTTCAGCGCCTTGAGCTGCAACGTTTCCGCTTGCCAATATGCCAGTGATAGCAATACTGATCGCGGTTTTCTTGTTGAACGATAACTTATTGTTAATTATCATTTTTTAAAAACTCCTGATTGTGTGTAGTCGTTGTGTCGTTGTGCTAGTGCAAATAGTTTCAAATACTATTTATATTATAAATACTTTAAATCAAGCTGAAGTGCAACCTTTTCCTTGATTGTAGAGCGTTATTTATTACCGTATTTTTTCTTTTTATTTTCTTTAAATTAACATCAACATATTGAGTTAATTACGAAAATGCGTAAATAATAACCTGTTCATAAACTTCATCAGGTAATAAATTAGCTTTTGGATAATTTTCACGGTTTGGCGCGTCAGGCCAATTTTGCGCTTCAACACACAAAGCTTGTCGTGCTTTAAACGGCGCACCGACGAAGTTAGCGGTGTATAACTGCATACCTGGCTGAGTGCTTTTGAGCGTTAAATTAACCTTCGTGTGTGGCGAGGTTAATGTAGCCATCGTCTTTAAACTGCTGTCATCATTAAAAATATAGCAGTGGTCAAAGCCATTTCCAGCTTCTAGCTGAGGATGAATGGCGCTTAATGCCTCCCCAACTTGACTTGGTTTGGTAAAATCAAAACAACTACCTGTCACTAATGCCGCTTCATTAAGCGGGATGCTGGTTTTATCGATGGGAAGGTAGTGACTGGTATTTACTTGAACAGAATGATCATTAATTGATTCGCCGCCATCAAGGTTAAAATAACAATGGTTAGTAAAATTAACGAGTGTTTCTTTGTTAGTCGTAGCTTTAAAGCGTAATGCAAGCTCGCCATTTTTAGCACTAATCGTTTGCCAAACCTGTAACTCACCGGGGAAGCCTTGCTCACCATCGGGCGAGCAATAATAAAGCTCAACTTCACTTTCAGTTTGTTTGGTTACTTGCCAAAGTACTTTATTAAAGCCTTTAACACCGCCATGTAAGCTATTAGGGCCGTTGTTCGTTTCTAATTGATACTGCGTACCAGATAAGCTGAAACGCCCCTTTGCAATACGGTTAGCGTATCTACCTACTGTAGCGCCAAGGTAAAATGGGTTTTCAAGATAGTATTGAGGGTCATCGACGCAAAGTGTCATTTCTTGCTTTTTAAACTTTATGCTTTTAATTATTGCACCAAATGGCAAAATTTCAGCGGTTAAATCTTTACCATCACTGAGCTGAATAACTTGTAAAAGCTGGTTATTGGCAATAGCTACCACATGTATTCTCCAATCAAATTACCGAATTAACATTTTCTGTTATGACGGCGCAACAATATATATTATAAATAGTATATAACTGAAGCCTGTAACTCAATCTAAATACGTTAAAATTTCTCGATAAAAATTTACAGCTGCCATTATTTATTTACACTAGGCGAGTAAATTAAACACTTATTATTTTTAACCTCCTAAAAACTACATTTAATTAACTAACACATCAAAAAAACAAAAAGGCTAACGTAATTATAGCCTTAATAAAATCCAACCAATCTAAAAATGTTAAAGTTTTATTAAACCACTCTTTTATTTGGAAAATTTTCAGTCCTAGTTTGTTTAGTTAATGTCTGCACCATTTAATCCAGCTTAATCGCTGCGTGTGCACTTCGTTTTTAGTATTTATAAACATTAACTGAGAGAAGAAAGGAATTATGATCCCATTTAGACTTAATAAACTGAGTATGTTAGTTGGCGCTGTATCTGGCACATTCATTTTAGCAAGCAGCCCTATACATGCAGCTCAAAGTGATAAAGTTCAGCAAGAAATGGAAGCGATCACGGTAACAGGCTACCGTTCTAACCTAGCCCGTAGTAAAGAACTCAAAAAAAATGCAATTGGCTCGCAAGATAGCATACTCGCTGAAGACATTGGCGAATTCCCTGATGCCAACTTAGCAGAGTCACTACAGCGTGTACCGGGGGTGTCTATTTCGCGTGACTCAGGTGAAGGTCGTCAAATATCGCTACGTGGCTTGGGTCCTAATTTTACACGCACGCGCTTAAATGGCATGGAAGCACTTTTTACAAGCGATTCAGGTATTGACCAACGTGGCGGTGCATCCCGCTCTCGAGATTTTGATTTCAGTATTTTTGCCTCAGAACTATTTAATCGCGTAGATGTTTATAAATCGTATGATGCGTCATTAGATGAAGGGGGGATTGCCGGTACTGTTGATTTACATACTGCAAAACCTTTTGATAATTCTGAAGAAGGGCTACAAGGTGCTGTAAGTGTAAAAGGTATTTATAATGATAGAACAGAGCATTCAGACCCTCGCTTTGCTGGTTTGTTATCAAATACTTGGGGGAATTTTGGTGCGCTCGTATCGGTTGCTTATTCTGAAGTAGATACAATTGAAGAAGGCTATCATGTGTGGTCTTGGAAACAAGCGAGCTTTGGTGATGATAATGTTGCAGATTCAGTTGATGGCGATATCAAAAACCGCTTAGTTAACGCCACGGGCAATGACCGAGTGTTTGTATCTCGCGCTAATAACATTGCATCTTGGGCTAATACACGAAAACGTACCGGTATTACCGCTGCATTCCAATGGCAACCTTCTGATTCAATGTCTTTCGATTTAGATATTTTATACGGAAAGCTATCTAACGATCGTATTGAAAATCAATTATCAACAGCGGGCACAAACGCATTTACTGGCGATGTGACGGCAAATCAATTACTCGTTGACGCAGCCATTGAAGGTGACGATTTAGTATATGCCTCATTTGAAGGTCTTGATTTACGTACCGAGTCAAAAGTAAGTTTTGGCGAAACTGATTTTCACCAAATATCACTCAGTGGTAATTTTGAACTAACCGATAAACTATACATGACAACCATGTTTGGTTTATCAAAATCTACCTTTGAGCAGCCTATAAACGATAAAGTTTTTAGTGAATCTGTCGATCATGCGTTTTCTGTTGATTGGCGCAATGCTAAATATGGTCAAAATACTTACGACTTCGATATTACCGACATCGACCAGTGGGCATTAATGCGAACTGATATCCGCGAAGATGAAATAAGCAATGAATACAACACTTATCAAGTTGATTTTAATTACGAACTTAATGATGTGCATTCATTTAAGTTTGGTCTTCAGTCTAAAAACTATCAATCAGATGGTTTTGAACGCAGAGACCGTGTTGATTGGGAAAATGACCCAAATTCACCTGAAGCTGTTTTTCAACTAACTAATATTCCAATTTTACATGACTATGTTATTGCAAATAACCAAGCAACTTTTGAGCGTGTTGTTGCGACAGGTTTAATTTCTCGCGAGTTAGATGCCTCTCATAATCGCCCTGGTACTCTATATCAAATTGAAGAAGATACTATTGGGGTTTATGCACAATATTTATGGAACACCGAAATAAGTAACTTCCCAATTAGAGGTAATTTAGGCTTACGTTGGTACGAAACTGAACAAACATCGAGCGGGGAAGTTAATACTGGATCAGGTTTTGAACAAATTGAATTTAGTAAAACCTATTCCGATTTACTACCAAGCTTAAATGTTGTTGCTGATATTTCTGATAATTGGTTAGTACGCTTTGGTGCAAATCGCAATATTTCTCGACCAAATTTAAATCAATTAAAAGCCGCAGGACAAGTGGGTGTTGCAGATCAATTTATTAGTGCTGGTAATCCTAACTTAGATCGCTTTGTTGCTGATTCATTCGAAACATCATTTGAGTTTTATGGTGATTCGTCAAGCTTAGCTATAGCAGTGTTTCATAAAGATATGGAGTCATTTATTGTCCAGCAATCAGTGACTCTACCTTATGAGAAAACGGGTTACCCTCTAGAGTTTTTAGACTTTGACCCTCGCGTAAATGCGCAATCTGAGTTTACCGTTTCACAACCGATAAATGGTGATTCTACAGATGTCACTGGTTTAGAAGTTGCGTTTCAAATGGACTTTGATTTTTTACCCGAACCTTTTAATTACTTAGGTATGCTGGGCAATGTAACCATTGCTGATGGCGAGACCATTTTGTTTAACGAAGGTGAACGCATAAGCGTTACCCCTCCTGGCTTATCTGAACTGTCTCACAACTTTACCCTTTATTATGAAACGCCGCGCTGGGGTATGCGTGTATCTAGCTCTTATCGTGATGAATACATTACAGGCGAAGGCTCAGAGCAAAATATTGTTGCCGGATACGATGAAACAACCTTTGTTGATTTCAAATCGTTTATGAATATTACCGAGCAAGTAAAAGTAACCTTTGAAGCAACAAATTTAACAGATGAAGTAATTCGTCAATTTCTCGATCACAGAACCCAATCTTACTCGCAAAGCGGTCGTAATTTTGCGTTAGGCATGTCGTATAAATTTTAGCTCTCACCTCTAAACTGGCTGCTTTTGCAGCCAGTAATTCCACAGAAAAAGGTATAACAATGAATAAAAAAATTATAGCAACATCATTAATATGCAGCTTAATAACTGCAAAATACTGTGCAGCAAATGATTTTTATACGCAACCAAAGCTAAATAAACCAATTTCACAAGTGGTCAATTCTTTGGGTAATAGTTGCCAAGATTTTAAAGCCGATACAGAAAATGATCATGTGTTTGAAGTTAGTGATCACCATCAAGCATTTGAGCTATCACACAAATGGAAAGACGGCTCGCATACTGCTTTTATTGCACACTCAGAAACAAGTAGTGGTGATTTAGGTCAAATATTAACATTTAGTGCAAGCAGTAATGTGTTCAACAACAACGATGAAATCAGTAGCAATACCACACTACCTCTACGAGATAAAATACGTATCTCGGAGCAGCACCCATCTGGTATAGCGTGGCTTCCAGCTCCAAACGATAAAGATGAAGGCTATTTATTTATAGCCTCTGAAAACGAAATTAAAGTACGGGTAAGAAAATTTAATTCAACAAAAGATTTAGGTCAAAGCGCTGAATTAATACAAACAGAGTTAAACAAGATTACCGATGTATGGCTTGCTCAAGTCGATAATACTACTTGGTTAATACTCCATCATATGGGAGAAGCAAAAGGAGTCGCTTATAAAGCTGATTCTGAGCGCTTGTTTCAATACAACACTCCACAAAAAGGCACTATAAATATAGACGCTTTTGAGCGAGTAAATAGCTACAACACAGCAAAAAATACGCAATGTAATAGTGTTGGTCAAAATGCCCAGCTAGTTCAAGACAGTAACAATGACTGGTTTGTTGTCCACTCTTATACTGGTGGTACTATTTGTGGCGCTAATATTGGCGACAATCATGTTAATGCTTACTCGGTAAGCTTCAATAACAATACTGCCTTTAGCGTATCTACGTCAGCTCCGGCAGTGAAAACTACACTAAGCCGTGCCATTGGCCCAACAGATCCCGGTGCCGATGGTGCCAGCGGATTTAGGATAAACAATAATGGGCAATTAATTGCCTATTTAGGCGCGCAATATGCCTATTCATCCTTTTTTAATTGGAAGTCCGCACTACGTGAATGTCGCTCTAGTCAATAAACTAAAAAACAGATCACTATTTTAGATTAATCTTTTAGAGCTGAGTTTCAGCTCTAAAAGATCAACACTCTCACTTAAATAAAAAAGAATATTTTATGCAAAAATACATAACTTCATTTCTCATTAATTTTTTACTGCTTTTGATTTGTTGCCCATCAATTGCCGCCAATGACTCATTCACTTTAGGTGTTATTGCCGATTGCCAATATGCAGAACAAGCCAATAAGGGTACTCGACACTATACATCTTGCCCTCAAAAATTCAGCACTGCGGTTGAGCAATTTAATCAACACCCTTTATCGGGTGTATTACATTTAGGCGACTTTATCGACCGTGAATTTAAAAGCTTTACCCCATTAAATACAATATCATCGTCGCTTAATACTCCTATTTATCATGTATTAGGAAACCATGAATTTTCGGTAGATGATAAATTTAAAATGCGCATAACTAACACTTTAAACATGCCATCGCGCTACTACAGTTTTGAAATAAACAACTGGCTCTTTATCGCCTTAGATGGCAACGATGTGAGCACTTACGCATGGCCTAAAAATAGTAAAAAACATCAACAAAATATGACCTTGTTTAACTCTCAATATAAAGGGCACGAAGAGTGGAATGGCGCAATTGGTATTAAACAGCTTAAGTGGTTAGAAGAAAAGCTAAAAGTAGCGCAAGTAAAAGAGCAACCTGTTGTGCTACTGAGTCACTTTCCTATTTTTCCTGAGAACAATCATAACCTATGGAACGCGCAAGAAGTGCTAACCCTTATTAGCCAGTATCCAGCCGTAAAAGCATGGTTTAATGGTCATAACCATGTAGGTAATTATGCAAAAAAAGACGGTATTCACTTTGTGACTTTTCATGCCATGCTTGATACCGACACAACTGCATTTAGCACTCTTGAATTTTCGCCAACCCAACTTAAAATCAATGGTCAAGGGAGGCAGCTTTCAATGGTTCTTCCCATTAAATAGCTGCAAAAAACTAAGATAACCTATCGCGCTATATAATAACGCGTACAAGGTGAGGATTAGCGTGACTATGAAACTTAGTTACGCATTTCTGGCACTTATATAGCTATGCAATTGCTCAATAGCACTTTGCATTTGGCGGCTTATATCACCTAGGCTAAACCCTGTTGCCACTTTAATTTGTTGATATGTTTCACCATGAATTCGACTACGTACTATAAGGTCTCGCTGCTTATCTGTAAGCGTATTCATCGCATATGAAATATATTCAATTCGCAAATTCATGCTACATAGATCCTCAGGGCTACCTTGCGTACATAATGGTTCATCAATATTATCGCGGGTATCGTCTAAAAAATGTTGAGTGTTTTTAAGGCGGGAACGATAATTTAAACCAATGTTAATAGCTGAACGAAGCAGATAAGCTTTCGGAAACTCTATTTTATCAATATGCTGATGTGATAACATATTACTAAATGCCTCCTGCACTAAATCTTCATGGTCGCTAAGGCTTGCCCCAAAAAAATCACGGACTCTACGGTTTAGCTCACTGTTGTGCTCGGTATATAATTTTTCAAAAAATGATTCGATAATCATAAAATGACTTTAAAAACCTCTTAATTCAAAAGTAAAAACAACTGTGTTAGCTGTTGTATTTAAGAGGATTAATCTAGCATTAAATTATGCTAAGAATATGACAAACCAAGCGTTTATCACTAAAAGGTCATTTATTAGCTAAGTTACGACTCAGCAGTGATGTGCTCGTTAAGCGCTGTTTTTTCGTCAATACTAAGGGCCTGCTTTGATTTCGCGATAAAATCGTATCTCACCATAACGGCTTTACCTATTGCGCAGCATTTATCATGTTGCCATGCTTCTTGCCTAAGCGTAAAAGAGCTAGTGCCTATATGCTCTACAGAGGTTTTTACTGTTACTTCGTGGCCATAAAATAATTCGCCTACAAACGACACTTCAACTTTGGCGATAATCAATTTCCAATCATGTGGATTTAAGTCCGGTGTAAAAAACTTAAAAATAGGTCCACGTGCGACTTCAAACCATACAGGTAGTACGGTATTGTTAATGTGTCCGAGTGCATCTGTTTCGCTAAAGCGCGGCATCACTTTTTCAATAAACATAAAAATCCAATAATAATTATATAAAGGTAAACCATGACGGACTTTATACGCGTTATTGATAACGCATTAAGCGATGAGTTTTGCGATGAATTTATTACCACATTCGCGCAAAGCCCGCATGTAAAACAAGGGGTAACATCGGGCGGTGTCGACTTAAAGAAAAAAGATAGCCACGACCTACACTTAAATAATCACCCCGAATATGCACAACAATTAAAACATATACAACAAACGACTGCACAGCATGTTTTTAAGTATGTTGAAGAGCATATTTTTATGATGATTGGGGCGTTTGGCTTAAAGGTCTATCACCCAAAAACAGGTGAAGTAGTCGATTTAACCCAAGAGAATTTTGAAGAAGTGGGTAAACCACAATTACCTTTGCTAGTTCAGCAAATTTTTAGACTTGGTAATATTCAAGCGCAAAAATACGAAGTAAATAAAGGAGGCTACCCTTACTGGCACAGTGAGGTTTATCCGCAGCTACAGCATAATGAAGCACTACATCGCGTGTTGTTATTTATGTTTTATTTAAACGATGTTGATGAAGGCGGTGAAACTGAGTTTTACTATCAAAACCGTAAAATAGCACCTAAAAAAGGCACTATGGTAATAGCCCCAGGCTACTTTACACATACTCATAGAGGTAATAAGCCAGTATCAAACGATAAGTATATTTTAACATCGTGGGTGTTGTTTAATCGCGCAGAACAAATATATGGTGCGCCAAAGAGTTAGCGCACCAAAATCAGTATTATTTAACCGAGCAGTTCATCAAATAAATTAAACAACTGATCTAGCTCTTCAATGGTGTTGTAGTGCATACAACCAATGCGCACTACACCGCCTTTATCAAGCACATCTAATTGCTTGCACAAACCTTGCGCGTAAAAATTACCATCCCACACGCATATATGCTGCTTACCTAAAAATTCTGAAACGGCGCGTGGCTCAAGCCCTTCAAAAATTAAAGCAAAAGTAGGTGTACGCTCATTTAAGCGATCAAAGTCATCAATACCAAACAGCTTAATGCGTGGGTAGTTTACCAAGCGCGTTAAAAAGTGTTCGCTAAGCGCCATTTCGTGCTGCTTAGTTTTAGCAAAAGCTATGCTTAACTTTTTGCGGCGTGAATGGCTATCATCAAGCTCACTAATCGCCGCAATGTAATCAACAGCCGCGATAAAACCAGCCATTGCTTCAAAGCTTTGTGTGCCGGTTTCCCAGCGACCTGGTGCTATGTCTTTAGCTGGCTCAACTTTGTACGGTGTAAACCCATCTAAATGCTCTTTTTTACCGTAAACCATACCCAAATGCGGACCAAAAAACTTATACGCCGAGCAAGCTAAAAAGTCGCAATCAAGTGCTTGTACATCAACAAGTTCATGCGGTGCGTAATGCACTGCATCAACATAAACAAGTGCGCCTACGCTGTGAGCACGCTCTACAATGCGTTTAATATTATTAATTGAACCTGTGGTATTTGACGCATACGTTACCGCAACAAGCTTAGTATTACTGTTTAATAAGCTTTCAAACTGCGCCATATCTAAGCTGCAATCAGCTTCGTTAATAAGCGCAGTATTTACAACAACACCTTTATCTTCTGCGGCTTGTTGCCATGACGATACATTCGAGAAGTGATCAGCGTTAGTTACAATTATTTCATCGCCAGCCTGCCAATCACGCGAAATTGCACGGCTAAAGCTAAATGTGAGGCTGGTCATGTTTGGACCAAACACAATTTGTTGTGAGCTAGGTGCATTAAGTAAGTCAGCGGCGGCTTGGCGCGCATTCGCCATCAACTCAACCGTTTTATCACTTGAAAAAAAAGCGCCACCTAAGTTCGAATTATAATGACCTAAATAAGCAGTCATCGCAGTAAGCACCGATGTTGGTACCTGCGAGCCGCCTGGTCCGTCTAAAAATATTGGCGATTTACCATCAACGTCTTGCATTAATGCTGGAAACTGCTCACGTAATTGCGTTATGTTCATGCTTATTCCTTAAGACGTTAATACAAAACAATCCAGGTAACCTGGTTTGCTAGCATCAATTTTGTTCATCGGTGTTGCGTTGTGCCACACTTGACGGTCGTTTATTAATGCAAACATGCCGTCTTTTATTTCCATTTTAAAACAAGGCTCAGCTTGCTTGCTTTCGTATACAAGCAGTTCGCCACCTTCTAAGTTCTCGTGAGATACACCGCATATACATACATGGTCAAAACCATCTTGATGCACGCCTTCTGGCGCTGCAGGTGTATCGCTATCAATGGCAAGCATGCGGAACTGATGAATTTCAATATCGCGCTGTTCATCAATACCGGTAAGTTGGCGAAACTCATTGACGATATTTTTCATACCCTCTGATTCAAGTAAACTTTGCTCTAGGTTTTCGTAAGTACGCTCTACATTACCCTGAAAAGTATTAATTGAATCGTCTTGAACAAATGCTTTGGTTTTTTGTAACTTTATTTCACCATTTAGCATTTTAACTACTGAATAACGACGTTTACGAAAAGCACCATCTGCATATGGATTTGCAGGCAGGTTATCAAAAGAAGGCTTAACCAAATCAATATTTACTTGGTTAATAAAACGTAGTTGCAGTAAATTCTGGTTGTTTAATGCTGTCATAAAATCTCGCCTAAAATAATGAGAATATTGGTGAGGATTTTAATGCATATTGAGAGGATTTTTTGCTTTATTACTCAACTTAAAAACAACTTAAGGCCAGAGTTAATACAAAAATATAAAAAAAGAAGCATGAACTATCTAATATTTATTTTAGTCAATAAAAAACCCGCCGAAGCGGGTTTTTAAACAAACTTTAAAAATTATACAGCTTGTTGAATAATAACCTTGTCTGCTTTTTTAGTGTAAGCAGGCATACGGTGGAAGTTCAAGTAACGGTAAGTATCTGCAGCCGTTGCATTGATCTTCGCTGCATACTCTTGGTACTCAGCTGGAGTAGGTAATTTACCTAAGATAGCCGCTACAGCAGCAAGTTCTGCTGATGCTAAGAATACGTTTGCACCATTACCTAAACGGTTAGGGAAGTTACGTGTAGAGGTAGACACAACCGTTGCTTTGTCTGCAACGCGTGCTTGGTTACCCATACAAAGTGAACAACCTGGTGTTTCGATACGTGCACCAACACGTCCAAATATACCGTAGTAACCCTCTTCAGTAAGCTGGTCTTTATCCATCTTAGTTGGTGGAGCAACCCAAAGTTGAGTTGGTAACTGACCTTTAAAGCCATCTAGTAATTTACCCGCTGCGCGGAAATGACCGATGTTAGTCATACAAGAACCGATGAACACTTCGTCGATTTTCTCGCCAGTAACGTCAGATAGTAAGCGCGCATCATCTGGGTCATTTGGAGCACAAAGAACGGGTTCTTTAATCTCAGCTAAATCAATTTCAAGTACATGCTTGTACTCTGCATCAGCATCAGCTTCCATTAGTTCTGGGTTAGCTAACCAATCTTGCATTGCAGTAATACGACGCTCAATAGTACGTACATCGCCGTAACCTTCAGAGATCATCCATTTAAGCATAACAATGTTTGACTCTAGGTATTCTGCGATAGATTCTTTAGAAAGTTTAACCGCACAACCTGCTGCTGAACGCTCTGCAGATGCATCTGATAATTCAAATGCTTGCTCAACAGTAAGGTGCTCAACGCCTTCAATTTCTAGTACACGACCAGAGAATTCGTTAATTTTACCTTTTTTCTCAACTGTTAATAAACCAGCTTTGATACCGTAGTAAGGAATTGCATGTACAAGGTCACGTAAAGTGATACCTGGTTGCATTTCGCCTTTAAAACGAACCAAAATAGATTCTGGCATATCAAGTGGCATAACACCCGTTGCTGCTGCGAATGCAACTGCACCCGAACCTGCTGGGAATGAAATACCTAGTGGAAAACGTGTATGTGAATCACCACCAGTACCTACAGTATCTGGTAGTAACATACGGTTTAACCATGAGTGAATTACACCATCACCTGGGCGAAGTGAAACACCGCCACGGTTCATGATGAAATCAGGAAGCGTATGGTGAGTGTTTACATCGATAGGTTTAGGATAAGCTGATGTATGACAGAAAGACTGCATGGTTAAATCTGCAGAAAAACCTAAACAAGCTAGATCTTTAAGTTCATCACGTGTCATAGGACCTGTTGTATCTTGCGAACCAACAGTTGTCATTTTAGGCTCACAGTATTGACCTGGACGAATACCTGCAACGTTACATGCTTTACCAACCATTTTTTGCGCTAGTGTGAAGCCTTTGTCAGATACTTCTGTTGCTGTTGGTACTTTAAATACGTCAGTTGGAGCTAGACCAAGTGATGTACGTGCTTTATCAGTTAAACCACGACCAATGATTAGTGGAATACGACCACCAGCACGAACTTCATCTAAAATTACATCAGATTTAAGCTCAAAAGTAGAGATTACTTTATCTGTACCATGTTGCTTAACAACACCTTCGTACGGGTAAATGTCGATTTGCTCGCCCATGTTAAGTTCATCAACATTTAACTCGATTGGTAATGCGCCTGAATCTTCCATTGTGTTGAAAAAGATTGGCGCAATTTTATTACCTAGACATACACCGCCAACACGCTTGTTTGGTACGAACGGGATATCATCGCCCATAAACCAAAGTACAGAGTTAGTTGCAGACTTACGAGAAGAACCAGTACCAACAACATCACCTACATATGCAAGTGGTAAGCCTTTAGTTTTTAATTCTTCAAGCTGAGAGATTGGACCTACTTCGCCTGGCTTGTCTGGTGTAATTCCATCACGTTCAATTTTTAGCATTGCTAAAGCATGTAGTGGGATATCTGGACGAGACCATGCATCTGGTGCAGGTGACAAGTCATCCGTATTTGTTTCGCCAGTTACTTTAAATACAGTTACTGAGATCTTTTCAGCAACAGCTGGCTTATTAGTAAACCACTGCGCATTTGCCCAAGACTCAATAATTTGCTTAGCGAATGCGTTACCCGCTTTTGCTTTTTCTTCAACATCGTAGAACGCATCAAACATAAGTAATGTATTTGAAAGGCCTTTAACTACGATTGGTGCAAGTGTTTCGTCATCAAGTAGGTCAATCATTGGTGCGATATTGTAACCGCCCAACATTGTACCTAATAATTCTGCCGCTTTTTCTTTAGAAACAAGTGGAGAATTAGTTTCACCTTTAGCTATAGCTGCTAAAAATCCCGCTTTAATATAAGCAGCATCGTCAACACCCGCTGGTATACGCTGAATAAACAAATCTAAAATGAATTCTTCTTCACCTGCAGGTGGATTTTTGATTAATTCAATAAGATCAGCAGTTTGCTGAGCATCTAATGGCGCTGGTACGATACCTAACGCGGCACGTTCTTCTACGTGTTTACGATATTCTTGTAGCACAATATTGCCCTCTTGGTGACGTGAAAGTATCCGGTAGCGCTTCAAGCGCAAATAAGTTACCCAATACTTATAGTATTCTAACGCGTAATTATAAAGCTTTTATGGATAGATGAAAATCCATCCAGTTACGCAACTGATTATACCGATTATAAATACTATGAATAGTGGTTGTAGTAAAAACTATTCCCATGAATACTTGTTAAGTAATAATCATTACCATTAACCAATATTAATTTATTACAGACATAAAAAAACCCAGCGCTTGGCTGGGTTTCTATTACAAACTATTTAATTAACGTAAAACTTTAACGTTTTTGATAGTTTTGATATGCGCTTCTACACGACGGTTTTCTGCGTTTGCAGCTTTAGTGTTTGCATCATTTTTAAGACGCTCTTCACCTAAACCAACTGTAGTAATGCGATCTTGAGCAATACCATCAGCAACAAGTTGCTTAGCTACAGCATCAGCACGCTTTTTAGATAACCATTTATTGTAAGTTGCTTTACCTACAGCTGAAGTGTGACCTTCTAAAAGCACTGTTGTACCTGGGTACTCTTTTAAGAACTCAGATACTTTTTCGATATCATTTAAGTACTGAGTAGATACTGCTGATGTATTATTAGGGAAAGTCACTAATAAGCTTACAGTTACTTCTTTATCTTCATATAAAGTACAACCAGTGCCATCAACTGCGTCAGTCATTGGCGTGTTTGGACATCTATCGTCAGCATCTAAAATATTATCATTGTCGCTGTCTGAAGGAGCAACTGCAACTTCAACTACTTCTGGAGCTGGTTTTACTGGCTCAACTGGTGCTGAGTTTTGGCCAAATAAGTAGTTAATACCAATTTTAGCGCCTACATCTGTGTAACCACGGTCAAGACCTTGGTATACAGCTGTTTCAGCATTTACAAATAAACCATCTGTAATGAAATGTTGGTAACCAACACCTGCATTTAAGAATGTGTTGTCATCTACTACGTCCATTTCTTTAATACCGAAAAGACCGTAGAAAGGACCGCCATTTAAATGATAAAGAGCATCAATACCGTAACGCTCGCCATCAATACTGTTGCGGTTGCCAGCAACTTTATCAAAAGCATTAAAATCCATGTCTGCATATTCTAGGCGTGCGCTCCAGTAATCACTGAAACGGTAACCAGCTTCAACACCCCAACCAGTTGATTCATTTACATCAAGACCAGCTTGGGCACGCATGTTTTTCCAAGATGCGTCATAGTAGTCACCAAATGCGCCAATGTAGAAACCTTCTTCTTTATCTGCAGCAAATGTAGATACGCTAGTTGCAGCTAACGCAATTGCGATTGTAAGTGATTTTAATTTCATTGTTTTCTTCCCATTTTAACAATTAAAAATTGTAGCTAATCAATACTAGCTCAATCTGTTTTATACAGACTAACCGAACCTTTGTTAATCAATACTTAACGAATAATAAAGTTTATAAATTTTTTAATGATCTATAACGACATCCAACCACCCATTGTAGGTGAAATTAAAAATATTACCTACTCTGCAAATAATTTATAGTTGTGGTTTTTTTATAAATCGATAGCCTGCGATAAAAACAGGAACAATTCAGTTAAATGCACTTTTATACACAGCAAAACTTACTTATCCTTATAAAATGGATGATAACACTAGAATTTATTTTGCTCAATCAATGAACACTTCTAAAAATGAAAAATGAATATTTATAATCATAAACTTACATCTAAAATTAATAGTTAAGTACCGCAAAAAGTACGATACCCCTGATCACTTTTAGGAGGCGTCTGAAAATCGACAAGCTTATTCACTTCATTATAAGGATTGCTCAGTACTTTTAAAAAATCACTTAATAGCGCACTTGACCCCATTTCGCTGTAGTCAGTAATAATTGATTCAATGATGTGATTGCGTGGTATTACTCGAGGGTTCGCTTTTCGCATTACTGTATAACTATTTCCATCAACCCGGCTTTGCCATTTACATGCCCATTGCGCTAATGCTTCAGGAATAAGCGCTTCCTGTTTTAACGACTCAGTTAATGCATCAAAGGTATTGGTGTAATCGAGTTCATGAACTTTTAATAATGTTAACAATTCTGCAACTAATTTTGTATCGTTTTCATCAATACCGACTAAGCCCAACTTTTTTGCCCACATAACCGTAAATTCAGTATTAAACTGTTCAGCAAAGCTATTTATATGTGGCGTCATTAGCGAAACAGCTTGCTCATCATCGTCATGAATTAGTGGTATCAGACTTTCAGCTAAACGGGCACAGTTCCAGTTAGCCATATTCGGCTGGTTACCAAATGCATAGCGGCCTTGTTTATCAATAGAACTAAATACAGTATCAAAATCAAAACTGTTCATCATGGCACATGGGCCGTAATCAATGGTTTCTCCGCTTACTAGCGTATTATCTGTATTCATTACTCCGTGAATAAAACCAACACGCATCCAGCTCACAATTAGCTTAACTTGGTTTTTAATCACTGCGCCTAAAAAGGCTAAATAGCGCTGCGAACCTGTATCAGTTATTTCTGGGTAGTGTCGCTCTATAGCTAAATCGGCTAAATTTTTAAGCCCTTCAACATCGCCTTGCGTCGCTAAATATTGAAATGAACCAACACGAATATGGCTCGTTGCTACGCGAGTAACGATAGCCCCTGCTTGTGGCGGATTACGGTAAACCGTTTCGCCACTGCCAACAACCGCTAAGCAGCGTGTGGTTTTAACTCCCAGCGCATGCATTGCCTCGCTCATTACGTATTCACGAATAGCAGGACCAAGTGCACAACGCCCATCCCCTCCTCTTGAGTAAGGAGTAGCACCAGAGCCTTTTAATTGAATATCCCACAACTGGTTTTTTTCATCATTAATAGCGCCCAGTAAATGCGCTCGCCCATCGCCTAAACGTGGTGAAAAATGTCCAAATTGGTGCCCAGAGTAACCAAGTGCTACCGCAGGAATCGCTTGTTTCTCGTTACCGCTAAAAGTGCTAGCACGCAAATCAGCTGCAACGTTAATATTAAACTCTTTTGCTAAGCTCTCGTTCCACAGCAATAACTGAGGAGAGGCAACACTTGCAGGGAAATCTTCTATCGCAAAGTTTTCCGTAATGTCTGTGTATCTTGGCACTAATTTCATGGTAATTCCTATTATTGCTGACTTATACCAACACGGTTGTCACCAACGCCATAAGCAACAATTAAACTTAACTCTTGCATACTTAAGCCGCTTTGCTTTTGCATTTCATTAAAAAAGGCTTGGGTTGCATTTAGTGACTTTTTAGTTTGTAAGCCGCCATCTATAATTTTATGGGCGCGTAAGTAACTCTCTACATCGCGTGATAGTAAAAAGGTATCTTTACCAAGTGCTCGTAGCGCATAAGGTCCTGTATTTCCGCCTAAACGCGCACCATGTTTTTTTAAATACGCCCATAAACCAATAATATCGTCTGCTGGCCAATTAGCGATAAACTGACTAAAACTGCCATGTTCCCCTGCTATTTCGTGGATCATGTAAGCATTTTCGGTAATTGTTTTTACTTTTTTATAGTTACGAACAATTCGCTCATCCGTTGCTTTTTGTTCCAGCATATCAGGTGGCATCATTAATAACTTATCAACGCTAAAATCCCAAAAAACCTCTCTAAAGCCTGGCCACTTATTATTAATGACTGACCAATAAAAGCCGCTTTGAAATACTTTTCGAGTAAATTCCTCAAGCCAATCGTCGTCACTTAACGTGCTTAGTTGTTTTTTAGATAGCGGTTTTGCAAGTAATAACTTAAGCATTTTTTCGGAGCCTTTTCGCTCTACCGCTCGCTTATAAATATCGCTAAATTTTTCCATACTAATTAAATACCTCACTACTTATATTGCTAGTGTACGAGAAAAGCACCCAATACGTAACCACTCCCATTATGGATGAATGAATATGCATTTAGTCGCTTGACACCTAGACGGCTAAAATGCTTTAATCGCCGTAATTACCCTATTTAAATTGCACAGGTTTGTAAGTTTTTACTCTACAAACAGGTGTAAAGGGCTAGAAGAGGTGCGTTATTCAGGTAGCGTATGTTAGGAGCGCAAACTCCAGTGAGCATACGTGAGGGGAATTAACGCCGAGAAGTAACCACTTTTGCGAGGTGTTTATTTCGGGCGACTAGGTTGAACCCTAGCGACTGTCACCAATAGCTGCTTATAAAAGCAGCTTATTAGTTTGGTGGAGAGCTTCTGGTCTTAAATATTAAGGCCGTGCGCCCTATTATTTTAAGCCCATTCGCTCTTCGAATTATTAGTTCGAACGACGTTAATGCGGCTCCTTCCATAAAGCTTTTTAACTCTTCGAATAATACCAATTGCATTAAATTAGTTATCGCTAAAATGATCACGTTTTTAATAAAGTTGGTACAAATTATAAGTTCGTGAGAGATGATCAACAACTTCAATTTAAACGACTACTCATTGTGGACCGCGCTCGTAACGCCATTTGATCAACACGGCGATGTTGACTACAACACGTTAACTAAACTGGTTAGCGAGCAAGAAGCGGCACATAACGGTATTTTACTACTTGGCAGTACGGGCGAAGGTTTAGCACTCACGCTAAAAGAGCAACAAGCCATTGTTGAACACGTTTGCCAGCTAAAACCAGCAGTACCACTCATGGTTGCTGTGGGCGGTAGTAACTTAAAGCAACAAATTGAGTGGGTTAACTACTGTAATACATTGCCAATTCATAGCTTTTTACTTGGTTCACCGCTTTATGCAAAGCCCGGCGCTATAGGTCAAACTCATTGGTTTGAAAGCCTACTTAATGCAAGCGCTCACCCGTGTATGCTTTATAACGTACCGGGACGAAGTGCTGTTAGCATCCCAGCGGCAACAATTCAAAACTTACAAAACAATAAAAATTTATGGGCGTTAAAAGAAGCGAGCGGCAGTATTGCTCAGTTTGAGTCTTACCGCCAAGCAGCCCCTAATTTAGCTATTTTTAGTGGCGACGATGCGCTGATGCCTTACTTTGCACAAGCAGGTGCAAAAGGATTAGTGTCGGTAGCTGCAAATGCATGGCCCGCACAAACTCACGAGTTTGTTAAACGCTGTTTAAGTGGTCAACACCCTAATTTATTTGCCCAGTGGTCAAGCGCTATTAATAGCCTATTTGCTGTCGCAAACCCTATTCCCGTAAAGGTACTGATGCATTTGCAAGGTCGCTTAAGCAGCCCGCAACTTCGTCCACCTTTAACACACCTTGAGTTAACTCAAACCGATTGCATCACAACTGCAAACAACACCATTTTATCTTGGCATTAAATACAGGTTTTTATAATGAGCTGGTTAGAACTATTAAATAATTTAGAATCGGGCGCTGTACGCGCAGCATCACAAAACGAAAGCGGCCAATGGCAAGCTAACATAGAAGTAAAAAAAGGTATTTTAGAAGCCTTTAAAAATGGCACTAATACTGAGTTTGCAGGTGGTTTTGTTGATAAACATAACTTAGCTCCGCAAGAGTTTAGTACTGAAGATGGCGTGCGAATGGTGCCGGGTGGCTCAAGTGTTCGCCGTGGTGCTTATGTGGCTAAAGGCACGATTATTATGCCACCAGCGTATGTAAACATTGGTGCATATATCGACGAAGGCACAATGGTAGATAGCCACGCATTAGTTGGCTCGTGTGCACAAGTAGGTAAAAACGTACATTTAAGTGCTGCAGTTCAGCTTGGTGGTGTACTTGAGCCAATTGGTGCAAGCCCAGTAGTGGTTGAAGACGACGCCTTTATTGGTGCGGGCTGCATTATTGTTGAAGGCGTAGTCATTAAAAAAGGCGCAGTACTTGCCCCTGGCGTGCGTTTATCAGCAACTATTCCAGTATACGATTGCGTAAACGAGCGCCAACTTGATAAAGGCGAGCCAATCCCAGAATATGCCATTGTAATACCGGGCTCTCGCCCTGCGTCAAACGAATGGGCACGCGAACAAGGCCTAAGCATGTCGTGTGCGTTAATAGTTAAATACCGCGACGAGAAAAGCGATGCATCGTTATTGCTTGAAGAGGTTTTACGATAATGAGCTTTTTGAGCACGCCTATCAAAACCGCTGTAAATACTATTACACAACAACTTGATACACCTTTTTTTGTTTACGACCTAGATCAACTAAACACGCATCTTGCGCGTTTAGTTGCGCAAACCGATGTAAAACTGTGGTACGCGGTAAAAGCAAATCCACTGTCTAAAATAATTCAAAGCTTAGACAGCGCTGGCTTTAATTTTGACGTAGCAAGTAAAGGTGAGCTTGAGCAAGTACTCGCACAAGGTATTAGCTCGCAGCGCGTGCTCAACACAGGGCCAGCAAAAAGCCCTAAACAAATTAAACACTTTATTGAGCGCGGTGTGCGTATATTCGTAGCAGAAAGCCTCAATCAAGTACGTTGGTTAAACCAACAAGCACAATTGCAAAATACACAGTTACAAGTATTACTGCGTGTACAATTACGTTGGCCTGAAGGTGAAAAAAACCCACTGGGCGGCGACAGCCTCACACCATTTGGTTTGGGTTGTGATGAGTGGCAAGCACTTAATGTAGCCGACTACCCTGCACTTAAATTTGACGGCTTACATATTTTTCAGTGGGGCAACATGCTTAGCACACAAAAGCTAAGCGAATTGTGGTCACAAATGATTGCACCACTTAGCCAACTTGCCAGCGATTTAAATATCAGCCTTAAAATTCTCGATTTAGGTGGTGGTTTAGGTATTCCCTACACACAAAATGAAACAACACTTGATTGGGATGACTTAATAGCTGCGCTCGCTAAAATTAAAAATGATGCGGGTGTAGATGAATTATGGATGGAACTTGGTCGTTATGCCGTGGGCGAATGTGGTCATTACGCAAACCCAGTAATAGAGCGCAAACAAAACTATAATCAACAGCAAGTAATTTTAAGCGGCGGCATAAATCACTTATTACGCCCTGCTGTTACCAGCCAAGACTTTCCTGCTGCGTTACTGCGTGAATCCAGTGCTAAAACTCAAGCAGTCACTTTATACGGCCCGCTTTGTACAGCGCTTGATTGCTTAGGTGAACATAACCTGCCAAGCGATTTAAATGAGCACGACTGGCTAGTATTTAGCCAATGCGGTGCTTACGGCTTTACCGAAAGTATGCCGTATTTTTTATGCCATGAGCTAGCTGCTGAGTACACATTGCAAAACGGTACACTTACCTGCGTTCGCCAAGCCGAAAATGCCAGCCACTATTTAAGGTAATAAGCATGAGTAATACAACACACATCAGCCAAGAGAACATTGTAGTAGGGGAAGTTGCAAACGGCTTACCGCTTACAATTCCTGTGTATCGTTTAAAAGGCGATGGTACAGGGCCTAGTGTTTACATTCAGGCCAATATGCATGGCGCTGAAGTGCAAGGTAACGCAGTTATTTTTCAGCTGCTTGAGCAATTAAAACACCTTAATCTTAATGGCGATATTACCCTTGTACCTTATGCAAATCCGATTGGTTGTAATCAAAAATCTGGCGAGTTTACCCTTGGCAGGTTCGATCCGATTACGGGTACTAATTGGAATCGTATGTATCACTACAATAAAAATTTAGTGGCACAGTTTGTACAAAATCATACTCAGTATGACGACGCTACATTAAAAAGCAACTTCAAACAGGCGCTTATTGACGAAGTAGACAGCAAACTCAACGGCCCTGCTTATTTACTTAATACAGGTAAACGCATTGCGCTTAACTTACAAAAGCTCGCTCATCAGGCTGATATAGTACTCGATTTACACACAGGTCCTATTTCAAGCAAACATTTGTACTGCCCAACCTATGCAACCGACAGCGCACGTTACTTTAATATTGAACATGTATTGCTTATTCCTAGTGATTTTGACGGCGCTATGGATGAAGCTAACTTTTGCCCGTGGTGGCATTTAAGTGATGCACTTAGCGAGCAAGATCGTGAATTATCAATACCTGTAGAAGCATTTACTGTAGAGCTAGGCAGCCAAGAAAAAATAGACTTAAAAGAAGCACTAAACGATGCAAACAGTATTTTGAGTTACTTAAACCACAAAGGCGTATTACAAAATGCAATGCATACTCCAGCCGATATAACTCGTTATGCTTGTAATTTAGACGACTACTTTGCTTATTACGCCCCTATTGGCGGTATGGTTGAATACATAGCACCTCTTGGTGGGCACATTAAAGCCGGTGAGCCTATTGCTAATATTTTACGCATGGAGCGCTACTTAAACGAGCAGCCACTACAAACACTCACTCTTGATTGCGATGCAATCGCGATTCTGCACTTTGCATCGGCAAGCGTTAACCAAGGTACAGAACTTTATAAATTTTTTACTAACGTATTCGAGCTTTAGCTCCCACTTCTCATTGCGTGAGAGTAATACCAATTGCATTAAATTAGTGATCTATTATAGCGATAAGAAAATAGCTTAATAACAAGGCTAAAATTATGATACAGAGTTGTTCTATATAAATAATTTTTAACGTAGTTAGTGAGTTATTTAATACGCTAGAATGATCATGTTTTTAATAAAATTGGTATAAATTAACTAAAGTAGTTAATTTGCATTAGAAAGCGGCCCAGGCCGCTTTTCTTTTGATCTGTGTTTATCTCAAATACGTATAATACGAAGTATAAGAAAAAATTCAGTAAAAGTTCACCGTTACATATGTAAAAAGACGTTATAATTAAATTAACGCATACAATAACTTAAACTCACAAAGGAACTACAATGAGCTGGCGCCACTGGATAACACTTTCTGCCTTAATAAGTACAGCTACCTTAGCACAAGAAGAGGTTGCTACAAACGAGCAAGACAACGAAATAAACCTTGTAAAACAGTGTATTTTAAACGAAGTTATTGGTGGAGACGGTAAACAAACTCTAGACGATCTTCGTAAAAAATGTTCAGCTCTTGAAGAAAACAAACAACTTACCGCGCTTGATAAACGCCAAGCACGTGAAGAAGTGGGTAAAAAAAATCGTAATGTTATTACGCCACATAAACGTAATTATATTTTACCTCTTTCGTACGTCTCACATCCTAACAGTCGTCCTTTTGATGGCTTTGATGAATTAACGGATGAAGAAGATGGCGAACCACTCGATAACTTAGAGGCAAAGTACCAGCTTTCTATTAAAGTACCTTTGTACGATGATTTTTCAGATGAAGACCAAGCATTATTTTTTGGTTTTACGCTGCAATCATATTGGCAAATATATAATTCAGAAATCTCCTCACCATTTCGTGAAACGAACTACGAACCTGAAGTTTTTTGGATAAACTACCTCGACCCAGAAAATGTACTTTGGGGCGATGAAATGGCAATTGTTTTAGGTATTTCACATCAATCAAATGGTCGTAGCCAGCCCAACTCACGCTCATGGAACCGTATTTACGCTGATTTCATTTGGGAAAATGAAGGGTTTGTTTTTAGTTTTAAACCTTGGTATCGCATAGCCGAGGACGAAAAAGACAACGTTTTAGAAGCTAAAGGCGACGATAATCCAGACATATACAAATACATGGGCTATTTTGAATTTAGCGGTGCATACCGTCTTAACGATCATGAATTTAGCTTTATGTCGCGTAATAACTTAAATTCAGACAATCGTGGTGCTATTCAGCTTGACTGGTCATTTCCATTATGGGGCCGAGTTCGTGGTTATGCACAATACTTCAATGGTTATGGCGAAAGCTTAATTGACTATAATGCCGATATAGAACGTATTGGTGTAGGTATATTATTAACCGATCTGCTGTAATACTTCCCTAAGTTTTACGCATTAAAAAGCCAAGCATTGCTTGGCTTTTTAGTGTTTTGAACAACTAAACAGTTATTTTTTTACTACAAACTGCCCTTCAAACTCCGCAACTATATTATCACCATCATAAATAGTAACAGGCACAACATAGCTTGCTTTACCTTCGGTTTCTAAATCGCTCAACTTACCTTTGCAGGCTTGCAAATCTACACAGCCACGTGGATCGGTATTAAGTGGTTTTAAATACTTAATGTTAGCATCGGCTAATACAATATTACCTTCAAGCCCAGCTTCTTTGAGTGCTAAGTACGTAGCACCCCAACCTGTTAGCGTGGCCAAGCTATAAATAGAACCTGCAAACATGGTGTTATGTAGGTTTAAGTTAGCGTCTAGGTCGGCGCTGGTTGTAAATTGCCAATCGGTGTAGCTTTCTACCTTAATACCCATCGCATCACTAATTGGAATAGACTCACGCCACGTATTTTGTAGCACTTGCGTCCAATTAGGATGACGGAACCAGCCTGGCTCACACGGTTTTTGCTTTACCATTTTAAAGTGTTGTACATCGCCATACGCTAAGTGCGCTTTTTCTTTTAATTCGTAACCGTGGCGTTTATAAAACTCAAGCGCACGTTCGCGTGCAAACAAAACCAATTCATCGGCATTTTGTGTCCATGCTATTTTTTCAAGCTCATGAAGCAAACGACTACCAATATGCTGATTACGGTTCCCCTCTGCAACGGCCATGTAGCGCACTTGTGCTTGCTCATGACTGTTAAAGTGCAAACGTGCTACGCCTAGCACTTCACCTTCTTTATTTTTTATAAAGCGATGCTCAGAATCTTGCTCCATATCGTCTTGCTCAGAGCCACGCGGCTCGCCCCAAGGTGCGCGTAATACCTGCCAGCGCAATTGGTAATACGCTTGCCAATCTTCGCTACTTTGTGGGGTGCTTACCTGAAACATACATACTCCTGTTGTTATATAAGCCGTAAATAAAAATCAAAAAGGCTACGGCGCTATACTAATCATATTGATTATCTACAAGCTAGAAAGCTCAAATAATTAAATCGCTTGGTATTTTTATTGTAAATACCATACTCCATCTTTAAAAAACTGCAAATACGACTTTGGTGATGGCCATAAAATATCTAAAAATTAATAACACAAGGCATTGCCATTTAACGGTGCTAGTTTATGCTGAGAATATGATAGAAAAAATCAGTTATATAAATTCGCTGACGGGCTTGCTGGACGATCAATTTATTGAGAATAGCCACAGCATTGGTCAGTTAATCTATTGGCATAAATGCAGTGGCGATCACATTCAGATACGTGGTCATGAGCAGTTGCGCTGGTTACTCATTAACGACACACTTCAATCTGTTATTGATTTAAATGACCCGAGTTTATTACTTTTTCCACATTTATTGTGCTTAGGTAAGCACTGGCAAGCTCTTAGCGCGCCAAAAAAGGTGCTAGAACTTGGCCTTGGCGGCGGTGCAATTCGTAATTATTTACAACACAAATACCCCAAAGCACACATAACATCCGTTGAAAAAAACGCTGATATTATTGATTGCTATACCCAGTTTTTTTCGTCAAATAAGAATGAGCAACTGCTGTGCGCCGATGCACAACAGATTTTAAAAAGTGTGCAAAATATTGATTGGATTATTCTAGACTTATTTAGCCAAATAGACGCACCTCGATTTTTATTTGAAGAGGCATTTTATAAAAAAATCTACTCGGCTTTAAATAACAACGGCGTGCTATTTATTAACTTTTTATCGCAGCATGAGTCGCAATTAAAGCAACTTCAGCAGCTATTACTCGATGTATTTGGTTGTAATGTTAGCCCGCAAAAAATTACGGGCTACGTGAATCATATTGTCGTGGTAACCAAAAACTTAAACAGATAAGTTAAACGTAACGGGCCCATCGTTACACAAGCTTACTTGCATATCGGCACCAAACTCACCTGTGGCTATTGTAAGCCCCAACTCTTTAGCTTGAGCTACAAAGTATTCGTAAAGCTCGTTAGCTTGGCTTGGCGTTGCCGCAGATGAAAAACTAGGGCGCATACCCTTTTTAGTATCAGCCGCTAAGGTAAATTGCGAAACCACAAGTAACTGACCTTTAATGTCTTTGAGGCTTAAGTTCATTTTGTCCTTTTCGTCAGTAAAAATACGATAGTTACTTACTTTGTGTAAAAGCTTATCGGCCGTTTGCGTATCGTCGTGTTTTTCAACACCCAGCAACAACAATATACCTTGGCTAATTTCGCCTACAACTTGATTATTAATTTCTACCTTGGCATGCTTTACGCGCTGTATTAACCCTTGCATTTAAACTGTGTCCTTTACTGTTGGCTTGTCATCTTCAAACTCAATTTCTGGTGTTTCTGGTATTTCATCTGGGCTAATACATGCTGTAAATTCAGCGCCAAGCAAAACAACAACCCACGATAAATACACCCAAACAAACAAAATAGGAATCGTCGCCACTGCGCCGTAAATCACTTCGTACGAAGGAAAATGGCTAATATAAAGTGCAAACCCTTTTTTAGTTAGCTCAAACAAAAGTGCCGCAAATAATGCTCCCGGTATCGCCGCTTTAAACGATACGCGCGTATTAGGCACTAAGGTGTAGAGCATAATAAAGCCCACCATCGAAATACCATACGGCAATAGCTTTAACAAAAACCCGCTAAACCCAGGAATACCCTGATCAGCAAACGATACCAAAGATACAATATAAGAGGTAACACCAATGCTGGCACCAAGTAACATAGGCCCTAAGCTCAAAACCATCCAATATACTGCAAAGGAAATCATCATCGGGCGCTTTTTCTTTATTCGCCAAATGCGGTTTAGCGTGGCATCCACATTACGTATTAGCAACAATGCAATTGCAGCTAAAAAACCAATACCTACTGCGGTCATTTGGTTTGCGTTACCGGCAAAAGAGCTAATATGCTCTCTAATAACATCGGTAGAAGTAGGCACAAAGTTAGTAAACAAAAAGCTCTCAATCTCCATACGAGTGGATTCAAAACCTGGAAAAGCCGAAAATATAGCAACACCCACTGCAATAAGCGGTATCAAAGAAAGTAACGTAACATAGGCTAAATAGCCGGCATTAACCGTTATTTGATCATCTATACAGCGATTAAAATACTGCATCCACCAACTTGGCTGCTGGCGTATAAAGGTCTTAACTTGCTGTTTGTAATTGGAGAGCTTATCATTCATACAATTGACTTGTGCTTATGTGGTTTTGATTATAATAACAATCAGCGCCATAATTTACAGCACTAACACGCGTAAACAGGAATTCAGATGAAAAAACAAACATTACTTAGTGTTTCAATGCTTGTACTAACACTTACTTTGTCAGGTTGCCAAACAGCTTATTACTCTGCAATGGAAAAAGTAGGTATTCACAAACGCGACATCCTTATCGATCGCGTAGAAGAAACCAAAGACTCGCAGCAAGAGTCTCAAGAAGAATTTAAATCGGCACTAGAGCGCTTAACTACTCTAATAGATTTTAATGGTGGCGAACTACAAGACACTTACAATCAATTAAACGACGATTACGAGTCGAGCTTAAAAGCCGCAAACGAAGTATCAACTAACATCAATAAAGTAGAAGACGTAGCAGAAGCACTTTTTGATGAGTGGAGCGATGAGCTAGAGCAATACAAAAGCGCATCACTTAAGCGTGAAAGCAGCAAAAAGCTAACCGCGACTAAGCGCCAGTTTGAACAGCTATTACGCTCAATGCGCAGCGCAGAGAGTAAAATGGAGCCAGTATTAACGTCGCTTCACGATAATGTTTTATATTTAAAGCATAACTTAAACGCACAAGCGGTATCGGCTATTAAAGGCGAGTTCACTAACCTTAAACGCGACATACAAGTGTTAATGAACGACATGAACAAATCGATTGCCGATTCAAACAAATTTATTGAACAAATGAATAGCGCAGGCTAACTAATATATTACAAACAAACAAAAATAAATAAGCCTGCAATTTCGCAGGCTTTATTTTATTTTTACTTTTTGTTACTTTTTAACCACTTATTAATCTAACGTTTTTGGTACACTTTCATAAAATTAGAATTAAAATAAAAAACTACAATGAAAATAAGTACCTTAACTCTTTTGGCTATCTCTAGCTTACTAACCGCTTGCGGAACTGCTAATCACATAGAAAGAATCGCAGGGCCTGATACTGTAGTACCACTACATAAAGATGGGGAGCGCAAAGGGCGCTACCATAATCTATACCCAGGCAAAAAAACGTACCCTATTAGTTGTGAAAATGACTGCTATCCAAGCAACACTCATTTGCAATGTGAAGAAGGAAGTGAAAACTGCCAATATATTGCTGGGCAAGTAACTCCAAAATTAAATACCGGATACACTGTTCGCTGGCTTGGCCATGCAGGGTTTATGATCAGCACACCAAACGGGCAGCAAGTGGTGTTTGATCCTGTAAAAGAGCAGTTCGACTCCCCTGTTGATTTAGCCTTTAAACTTGCCTCAGGGTTTTATCGTAAGCCCGGTGACTGGCTAACTAACAGCGAACTAACTAATTTAGATGCCGTTATATATTCTCACCTTCATTATGATCATTTTAATAAAGCAGATATAGCAGAAATAGGTAACAAACCACGCTACTTAACGCCACTGGGAATGGCTGATAACTTCCCAACAGGTGGATTTAACATTAGCGAAATGGCCTGGTATGCAAAAACGAGTATTGACGATTTGGCAATTCATGGCGTACCTGCACATCACTTTAGCAGTCGTATTTCAGTGCCTTTTATTTACGAAGATCACGATAAAGACCTATGGAATGGCTGGTTACTTGCACAAAACGGTAGCACTTTATTTTTTGCAGGTGATACTGGCTACTCAAAACATTTTAAAGACATACAGCAAAAATACGGCGATATCGATATTTGCTTAATGCCAATCGCTTCTTACTACAGTAAAGACGATCCTAACTGGTACCGTTACGTCCACACCACACCAGAAGATGCACTAAGCGCAGCGCAAGAGCTTAACTGTAAAGTAATGATCCCTTTTGGATACGGCAACTCTAGCTGGAAAATGGGCGACCACAGCAGTCATTCAGCCTTACTTCGCTTATTGCACATGGTTAAAAAAATGGATGCTAAAACACCGCTGTATATTTTAAACGAAGGCGAAAGTATTTCACTGTAACTAATCACTTAGCTACTTTAAGATGGTGTTACATCAATAAAAATACATAATAAGATTGAGAAATTAATGAAAAAATTAGCACTCGCCTTAAGCTTTTTATTAAGCACGCCAGCAATGGCCACTGATGTTGAGCATACATCAACCCCAATTACTATTGATGGCGTATCAGAAGATGCGTGGAATAAAGCAACTTGGCACGACATGCCTTATTTAATGGATGGCACACTGCCATCAAGCGATGCCGACTTTAAAGGGCGCTATCGTTTATTGTGGGATAAAAACTATTTATACCTACAAGCCGATATTGTGGATGATGTTTTAATAGATACACACGCAGATCCAACCTATAAATATTGGGATGACGATGCGCTTGAAGTATTTATTGATAGTGATGCATCCGGTGGAAACCACCAATTTAATCACACCGCTTTGGCGTATCATATTGGCCTTGATAACCAAGCTGCCGATTACGGACCTGATAAACAAGCCCATTTGTATACCGACCACCTAGTTAGTAACTGGAAGCGCAACACCACCGCACCTTTTAACATTACGTGGGAAGTAGCAATAAAACTCTACCCAAATGATTATAAAGAAGGGGCTAAAAACACCCCACTTACACTTAGCGAAAAGCAAGTAATCGGCTTTATGCTAGCGTATTGCGATAACGATGGCAGTGACGTGCGCGAGCACTTTATGGGCTCACACGAAGTACAACCAGTAAATGGCGACAGAAATCGTGGATTTATAGATGCAGACGTATTTGGCAAAGTCACCCTACTCCCTAAAAAGTAAGTAACTACCAACTACCACCAACAAAATAATTAAGTAGGTTGGGTTGAGCGAAGCGAAACCCAACGAAAAAACATCTTATCAAAGAATAACTTTATTTATTATTTTAATTGGTTACGCAAAGAAATTTCCTTAATAAGTTCTGGAAGTTGTTTGGCTAATTTATGAATTTGCTTTAAATGAGCTGAAATTATTTCTCGTTTCTCTTCATTATAGCCACCACCTATAATCGATTTACCGGACTTAAGTATTAAAGAAGAAAATACCATTTCAGAAGCATGGCTATAACCATTATAAAAATCTTTAGCTTGTTTGAGCCAACCTTTCCCCGATGTAACGCCTAACACGCTTGCATTTCTTACTACTAAATCAATTGATAAGTGCGCTTTAGTGAAGGCATCTTTATTTAAATAGCCAGAATAAAAATCTATTTCTTTTTGTTGTTTACCACGACCAACTTTTAACCTTACTGGGGATGAAAGCAAGATAGACATACAGAGAGATTCATAAGATATTCTCATAGTATTACCAGCGGCATTAATATGACCTTCGGCTAATAATCTCAATGAAGTAACCGAAGTCTCTAAAGACAAGAATAGATATTCTTGAACCCACTTAAATTTAGGGTTCTCATTTGTAAGTATGAAATTTTTGAAAGCGGTCTCACAAGTATTTAAATGTTTCAAAATCTGAATTACGTCAATCTCAAAATCAGATTTAAAACCTGCAATAGTTCTATCACCTAAAATTATTTCATCAAATTCCATAATAACTCCCATAGCAATTTAGCAGTGTATTCTTAGAAATAATACTTTGTTTCTAAAAGCGACTCTAGCCTTGCCGTAAATAGTTGCCTTGACTTTAAAGCTTCTCTTTGTCACAAACACAAAAAAGCCGCTGTATTTTGCAATACAGCGGCTTTTAAAATCATAATTCTAAATTAATAGGTTATGCTTTAGGTGCACGACCCGCACGTTTACGTTCGTTTTCTGTAAGATGACGCTTACGGATACGAATGTTTAGTGGAGTAACTTCAACTAGCTCGTCATCATCGATGAACTCAAGCGCTTGCTCAAGTGAGTAGTTAAGGTGTGGAGAAAGCGTTTGCGCTTCATCAGTACCAGATGCACGTACGTTAGTTAACTGCTTGCCTTTAAGGGCGTTAACTGTAAGGTCGTTATCACGGTTATGAATACCGATAACCATACCTTCGTATACTTCAACACCGTGACCGATGAATAAACGGCCGCGTTCTTGTAAGTTGAATAATGCGTTAGTAAGTGCTTTACCAGTTGCGTTTGCAATCATTACGCCGTTCTTACGAACACCGATGTCGCCACCTTTGTGAGGACCGTAATGATCGAACGTATGGTACATAAGACCAGAACCCGAAGTAAGCGTCATGAAATCAGTTTGGAAACCAATTAAACCACGGCTAGGGATCATGAAGTCTAAACGCATACGGCCTTTGCCATCTGGAGTCATGTTAGTAAGTTCACCTTTACGTAGGCCAACTTGTTCCATAACAGAACCTTGATGCTCGTCTTGACAGTCAATAGTCACTGTTTCAAACGGTTCTTCTAGAACGCCATCTACAGTACGTAAGATAACTTCTGGACGAGAAACTGAAAGCTCGTAACCTTCACGACGCATGTTTTCGATTAAGATACCTAGGTGTAATTCACCACGACCAGAAACACGGAAGCTATCTGGGCTAGCAGTATCTTCAACGCGAAGTGCTACGTTGTGTACTAATTCTTTGTCTAAACGCTCACGGATATTACGTGACGTTACAAACTTACCTTCTTTACCACAGAAAGGTGAGTTATTTACAGAGAATGTCATTGTTACAGTTGGCTCATCAACACTTAGTGGTGGTAATGCTTCAACGTTTCCTGGGAAACAAACTGTGTCAGAAATCTTAAGCTCACCAATACCTGTTACAGTTACGATGTTACCAGCGTAAGCTCTATCAGTTTCGATACGTTCAAGACCTAGGTAGCTTTGTACTGCGCCAATTTTACCATTACGTGTAGTGCCATCAGCACTGATAATAGTAACTTGTTGGTTAGGAGCAACAGAACCACGTTTAATACGACCAATACCAACTACACCAACATAAGAGTTGTAATCTAGTTGAGAAATTTGCATTTGGAAGTCACCTTCAGGATCTGCATCCGGTGGTGATACTTCTTCAACGATCATCTTGAACATAGGTTCCATGTTGTCTGATGGCTCGTCTAAATCTAGTGTTGCCCAGCCGTTGATTGCTGAAGCGTAGATTACTTTAAAGTCTAACTGTTCGTCAGTTGCGCCAAGGTTGTCGAATAAATCAAAGATTTGATCCATAACCCAATCAGGACGTGAACCTGGCTTATCAATTTTATTGATAACTACGATTGGCTTTAAGCCTTGCGCGAATGCCTTTTGCGTAACGAAACGCGTTTGTGGCATTGGACCTTCTTGAGCATCAACAAGTAATAAT
The DNA here is from genome assembly GCF_000241185.1 of Pseudoalteromonas sp. BSi20495. NCBI lineage: Bacteria > Pseudomonadati > Pseudomonadota > Gammaproteobacteria > Alteromonadales > Pseudoalteromonadaceae > Pseudoalteromonas > Pseudoalteromonas sp. BSi20495. The sequence continues at coordinate 19,295 of NZ_BADY01000001.1, read as the reverse complement.
ACTGAGTCAGCCATCGAAAGTACGCGTTCAACTTCACCACCGAAATCGGCGTGTCCCGGAGTATCTACGATATTGATATGGTAGTCGTTCCAAGAAATGGCTGTGTTTTTAGCCAAAATGGTAATACCACGTTCTTTCTCAATGTCGTTTGAGTCCATCACGCGCTCTTCGTTACCGCCGCGTGTTTCTAATGTACCTGATTGCTCAAGTAGTTTGTCAACCAGTGTTGTTTTACCGTGGTCAACGTGCGCGATAATCGCTATATTTCTTAACTTTTCGATGCTCATATATTTACTCAGAGAAATTAAATTCTCAATGATCCTGCAAGATCTACGCACTCATCTGCGTTTTCACGAGATGTCCAAGCATAGGATTTAAAAGGGCGCATATTATCCCTCATTAATGACATGGATGAAAGTTTATCCAATACAAATTTTAAAACTTTCTCAATACTTTCACTAAGTATCTGTTTTATATATGACAATTATATGAATTAAATTTCGATATTTTTTCGAAAAACAGCCATTTTGGCTATTTTTCCGATCTTTTTGGTACTCTTTTGCATTTAGTTTATGCTAATTTTAAGCGATTAAATTATCAGCAAATTGCACCATGTAAATATTGCACCAAAAGGGATATTTTACGCACCAAACTAGTGCGCCACTATGCTGGATTTTATAACAACTTATTTTTTTTAATTTATAAACATGCAGTTATAAAAATGGCACAAAATCAGCTTAATAAATGCTAAAGCAATTATGCAGCAATAACAAAACCCCACACTTGGAGGACACATGTCACAATCGGTTTTAGATTTTATTAAAGAAAATGACGTTAAGTTCATTGATTTACGCTTTACTGACACTAAAGGTAAAGAACAACATGTTTCTATTCCTCATCATCAAGTTGATGAAGATTTTTTCGAAGACGGTAAAATGTTCGATGGTTCTTCAATCGCTGGTTGGAAAGGCATTAATGAGTCAGACATGGTTTTATTACCAGATGCAGACTCTATCAAATTAGACCCTTTCACAGAAGAAACAACACTAATTGTTCGTTGTGACGTTGTTGAACCTTCAACACTTCAAGGTTATGAACGTGACCCACGCTCAGTTGCTAAGCGTGCTGAAGATTACATGCGTTCAACTGGTATTGCAGACACTGTGTTATTTGGCCCAGAGCCAGAATTTTTCGTATTTGATGATGTTAAATACAAATCAGACATGTCTGGTTCTATGTATAAAATTGATTCTAAGCAAGCTGCTTGGAACTCAGATAAAGAATATGCAGATGGCAACACAGGTCACCGTCCAGGTGTTAAAGGCGGTTACTTCCCAGTTGCTCCAGTTGATGACTTCCAAGATTGGCGTTCAGCTACGTGTCTAGTGCTAGAAGAAATGGGCCAAGTAGTAGAAGCACATCACCACGAAGTAGCAACAGCAGGTCAAAACGAAATCGCTACCCGCTTTAATACAATGGTATTAAAGGCGGATGAAATTCAAGAAATGAAATATGTTATCCATAACATGGCTCACTTATACGGTAAAACAGCAACGTTTATGCCTAAGCCAGTTGTTGGTGATAACGGCTCTGGTATGCATTGTCACCAGTCACTTGCTAAAGATGGTGTAAACCTTTTTGCTGGTGATAAGTACGGCGGTCTTTCTGAAGATGCACTTTACTACATTGGCGGCATCATTAAGCATGCTAAAGCAATCAATGCTTTTGCAAATGCCTCTACTAACTCGTACAAGCGTTTAGTACCAGGTTTTGAAGCACCAGTTATGCTTGCATACTCTGCACGTAACCGTTCTGCATCAATTCGTATCCCAGTGGTTCCATCTGAAAAAGGTCGTCGTATTGAAGTACGCTTCCCAGATCCAACTGCTAACCCATACCTTGCTTTCTCAGCAATGCTTATGGCTGGCCTTGATGGTATCAAAAACAAGATCCACCCTGGCGATGCTATGGATAAAGATTTATACGACTTACCAGCTGAAGAAGCAGCAGAAATTCCAACGGTTGCAGCATCACTTGACGAAGCACTATCTGCACTTAGCGCAGACCGTGAATTCTTAACTCAAGGTGGTGTATTCACTGATGATTTAATTGATGCTTATATCTCACTTAAATCTAAAGAAGTTGAAAAACTTAACATGACAACTCACCCAGTTGAGTTTGAAATGTACTACAGCTGTTAATTAAGCTGTAAAAAATATGTGTGTTCTCAAGCCCGCTGCTCTGCGGGCTTTTTTAATGGTAAATCAAAGCAATCTCCACTAGAGTAAAGTTACTCTAAAACGCAGGACCGCCGAGTGAATAATTACACTTTATTACTAACAATTACTTTAGGATTAAGTAATTATGGCTATGCTGCTGAAAAAAATATACGCTTGGGAAGATAAAAATGGCGTGTTAGTGTTCTCAGATACACCGCATAAAGGCGCGACGGAGGTAAAGCTTACAAGTCAGCACCTTACAATGCCTGCGACCAATACTTATATTTTAAATAACCAACCTCAACCCCAAGAAGCAGCGTTTAACATTGCTATTTTGTCACCAGAGCATAATCAGACAATTCATGAAAATACAGGCACGGTATATGTTACCAGCCGTATAACACCACGGTTCGAAAGTGGGTTAACAATACAGCTGTTTGTTGATGGTCAAACACATGGCCCTGCTAGTCATGATTCAACCTTTGCTATAAAAGATGTTGAACGCGGTGAACATACATTGCAAGTAAAGCTGTTGAATAATAAAAACCAAATTATTGCCGTGAGCCAACCTTATGTGTTTTTTATGCGCAGAAAGGGCTTAATACCAATCCGCAATAATACTTGATCAATTTGAGGGCTTAAGCTTGACGCTAACTGTGTTAAAAATTTCTGATATAGAACAACTAAATAACGAATTTTTTGCCCTGTTATCGACACGGTTTTCATACCTCAAAATAGCTCACTTAATTAAGCAGATTGGTATAACATTCAAGAACTAAATTTAAGTTTAAAACTGAGGCGCAGCAGTGCATTTTATTAATATTAATTGCCTGCAAATATTAGCGCACTAAAATGGTGCAACTATGATTAATAATGAAATTTTCAGCCCAGAACTGCTTGACGCTATCTGGCAAAACCAAACAACAGCGGTCATGTTGCTCGATAAAAAATTTACTGTTGTTTATGCTAATACCAGTACGAGTGAGTTACTTGGTCTTGGTACTAAACGCTTGTTAGATCAACCTTTCGATAGCCTTTTTAATTACCATTCTATTGACTTGAAACGTATTGAACAGTATTCATTAATTGATGGCGTTGATTGCCAGCAACATAGAGCTGACGTGGTTTTTAGCGACTCTCGTCATGCCAAGGTAGCAGTCAGCTCAAGACAGCTTAAATTTAAAGACACGTTATATATATTATTAGAATGGCGCCAAACAGATGATGAAATAAAGCACGACCAAGCATCAAACCAAATGCATCAATATCAAGCTGCACGAAACTTAATTCGTGGCTTAGCGCACGAAATTAAAAATCCTTTAGGTGGAATTCGCGGAGCGGCGCAGTTATTGCAGTATGAAGTTGATCAACAAGAAAGAGACCAATGCGCTGAGCTTATCATTGAGCAAGCAGATAGATTGCGCGAATTAGTAGATAGGCTCTTAGGGCCAAATCAGCTACCGCAAAAGTCTTATGGCAATATTCATCAAACCCTAGAGTCGGTTGTCAGGCTAAGTACGTTAGATAATTGTTCTAATATTGGCTTAGTGAAGGATTATGACCCGAGTATTCCTGATGTATATATTGACCAAGGCAAAATACAACAAGTCGTATTAAACATTGTTCGAAATGCCCAACAGGCGCTCGTTGATGGCGGTGAAATAAAAATAAAAACCCGCATAAACCATCAACATCGTCGCCCAGGTAAAGCACCTAAAAAAGCCTTGTTGATCCAAATATCTGATAACGGACCAGGCATTGACCACAGCATACGCGAAACATTGTTCTACCCGATGATCACCAATAAAGAAGGTGGTTCAGGACTTGGACTTTCTATTGCGCAAACGCTTATTGATCAGCATGACGGCTATATTGAATGTGATAGCTGGCCTGGACATACTGAATTTAATATCTATCTGCCCTTTGCAGATTAATGTTTGGAGTTTGCATGAAAACAGTTTGGCTTGTAGATGATGATGCCTCAATTCGCTTTGTACTTGAAAAGGCACTTACCCGAGCAGGGTTTAACACGGAAAGCTTTGCTAATGCGCAAGATGTATTAAGTGCATTAAAGTTTAGCCAACCAGCTGTTTTGGTGTCTGATGTAAAAATGCCTGGCATGGATGGCATGGCTTTACTTGAGCTTATTGCAGAGCAAAACCCTGGGCTACCGGTTATTATAATGACCGCGCACTCAGATTTAGATTCGGCCGTTAATGCCTTTCAAAAAGGTGCTTTTGAGTATTTAGCTAAACCGTTTGATTTAAACGAAGCGGTTGCTCTTGTTGAAAGTGCATTTAGAGCAAACTCTACAAAAAAAACTAAACGTAAGCAGGCCCCACCTAAAAGTGCACACATAATTGGTGAAGCACCCGCTATGCAAGAGGTATTTAGAGCAATAGGTAAACTGTCAGCCTCTAGCATGAGTGTATTAATAAATGGTGAGTCTGGCACAGGCAAAGAACTGGTCGCCAGCGCCTTACATAATCATAGTCCACGTAAAGAAAATCAATTTATTGCACTTAACATGGCCGCAATTCCAAAAGAACTTGTTGAGTCAGAATTATTTGGCCACGAAAAAGGCGCATTTACGGGCGCTGATAGTGTGCGTAAAGGGCGTTTTGAACAAGCCAATGGCGGCACGCTTTTTTTAGATGAAATTGGTGATATGCCTCTTGATGTGCAAACACGTTTATTGCGCGTGCTTGCCGATGGTGAATTTTATCGTGTGGGCGGGCATCAAAGCATAAAGGTGGATGTACGCATTATTGCAGCTACGCATCAAAATCTGGAAGACTTAGTTAAACAAGGTAAATTTAGGGATGATTTATTTCATCGTTTAAACGTAGTACGCCTACGCTTGCCAGCTCTTCGGGAGCGCACTGAAGATATTGATCGCTTGTCGCAACATTTTTTGCACAAAAGCGCTAAAGACTTACAAGTAGAAAGCAAAGTACTCAGCCCTAAAGCAACAGAGCAGCTTAAACTCTTTAATTGGCCCGGTAATGTACGTCAGCTCGAAAATACGTGTCGTTGGCTTACTGTGATGGCGCCAGGTGAACTTGTTACAGAACAAGATTTACCACCTGAGATCCTTGATGCCTCGCCAATTCAAGAGGAAGGTGATTGGCTTGATGCATTTCAACAATGGCTTAACCACGAACTTAAACAAGGCAAAGAAAATATTTGGCCCGATATTCAAGCACAACTAGAAACTCGGCTAATAAAAACAGCTCTCGCCAATTGTTCTGGCCATAAACAAGATGCAGCTATAAAAATTGGCTGGGGACGCAACACGTTGACCCGTAAGTTAAAAGAGCGCAATATTAGCTAATTAAACGTGTCTAACAAATTTGGTTATTGATGAAGCTAATCGAACATATTCCATTATTCAAACAAATGGAAATTATAAACAGGCTACACTTTTTTAAAGAGTTTACGCTCAACGAACGTCAAATATTATTAGAATCGTTTGGCCTGTTGTATTTAGTTAACCAACAGCAATTTTTATTTAAGCAGTTTGATAACGACAAACATTTATACATTGTACTAAGTGGCGCCCTTTTAGTCTTTAAGCATAATCACTTATTAGAACTAGGTACTATTGAGCCCGGTGAATTTATAGGTGAAGGCGCCTTTATTGGTAACAGACAAAGAAGTACCAATGCCCAAGCTAAAAGCGACACTATCGTACTCGCTATAACTCCTGAAGCATTGACTCGTTTACCTAATGTTATACGTGAAAAAATTAAAGACCGTATTATCGAGGGCATGAGCGAACGAATTGCAAAACTAAGTGAGCATATAGAAACCCACGGTTAACTCTATCACTCAGTCCATATAAACAATTTGTAGTGAGCAATCAAGCCAGTTGGGGTTATTAACGTGAGCTATAAACCTGAAAGTATCGGATGGTTTTGCGCCAAAGGGCGTATTTATAAGTGGTTGTGAGTGACTGTATGTTTGCGAATGATTTTTGTAATAAATAACAAGATAACCATATAAATACTCCCAACTCAGCCTAACTATTGCGCCACTTGGTAGTGTAAATTCAACATGTTCATTTGCAAATTTGACCGCTAAATCATTGTACTTGTCTTCGCTACATTGAGTTGTTCGTAACTTTTTAGACATAACAAAGGTTGTACCCGCCACTGCATTTTTTAGATAAAATCCTATATTGCTATCACCATAAAAATGATTTGAACGAGTTGTATAGTTAACTTGTGGCTCGTAACCTAGCCCCTGCATAATAGTAGCTAACTTCTCAGTCTCTTTTGGGTAAATTTTGTCGCTTGATAATATTAGGGCGTGTTGAACTTTGGTGATTGAATTTGCAGCTCAACATATTCATAAGGGAGCGATTGTGCTTTTAGCGCAGCATCGAGCTGATTGCGCTGTTCATCTTGCAAGTTTTCACTAAATACATACACGGTAGGTTGTTGGCACGCAGCTAATAGTAATGCCAACACACATATTAAAATCCATTTTTCATAGTTACCCCTTTTGATTACAATTGTAGTCTATTAAAGGTAACTATTTATGGCAATTTAATTTGTTTGGCTATCTAACCAAGCATCAACACTTTTGCGAGTATATAAAACTTCTTTAAACAAACGATGACGTTCAAATTCAAGTTTTGTTTTTCTCGTGGCATCACCACTAACTAAACGGCTATGGGTATCATTGAATTTTGAAATTACAGAAAAACCGCGCTCATCTTGATCAGCTTGCTTTTTTACAGAATTAGCAAGGTGCTCTCTAACATCGTCAGCAGTTAACATACCTGAATTATCTAATCCCATTAGCTCTTTTTTCATTGCTAATCTTACGCCCATTTCCTACTCCATTTAATGAAAAATATTTATTCCGCCAAAGTTTTAGCAATTAGCAGGCCATACGTAAAATTAACTGCTGCAAAGCTTAACCTTCAATTGCTTCAGTTTTTTTAAAGACAGACAAAATACATAAAAACTTTCATAACTATTTACCTATTACAATTAGCTAAAGTCACTTGCTTTGGTGCAAAAGTAGCTGCAAGCCTTTATACTAAAGCTTGTGCGTTACCCCACCGAGAGCAAATATGAACGAAGAATACATAGAAATAGAATTAGAAGAAGAGCCGATTGAGCTCTGTAAATTATTAAAAGTACTAAACTTAGTTGAAGGTGGCGGCCAAGCTAAAAACCTAATAACTGAAGGCTATGTGGGTGTTAACCATGAAATTTGTACAATTAAACGGAAAAAATTATACAGTGGTGATGTGTTAGAGTTTGATGGTGAGTTTTTTCAACTATCACTAAGTGCGGATGCAATCCCTGCAGAAAAACCTGCTGTACAAACTCACACTGAACCAAAGCCGGCGGTCTCTCAACCAACAGTTCAGCCTGCTAAAAGTAAGCGTAAGCGAACTAAAAAGCCAAAAGTAGATGACAAAACAGGACGTCGTCCTATTTCATTTGGTTAAGTGTTTAAAACCCCCTCTTTTTATATAAAAAGGCCAACTTATATAGTTGGCCTTTTTACTCTTCAATAACCTAGGGCGTGTTAGTAAATAATAAAAATAAGGTGGTTACATGCCTGTCAATACATCCCAACATTGGTTTAAACCTGCTGTATGGGCGTCAACTCGTATGGAACTTACTTGGCGTTATTGTATTTTTTATGCAGATGATGACTCCCAAGATAATAATTAAACCAACTATAAATCAATAAGCTGCGCATTCTAACATTCCTATTTAGTTAACCATTACATTTACTATTGCCGTATTAATAGGCACTTTTGGCCGGTTTTACTTTGTGTGAGTGTTAAAGTTACGCAACAAGGCTGGTTACAGTAATTATACCAATTGCATTAAATTAGTGGGCTATTATAACGCTAAGAAAATAGCGTAATCACGAGGCGAAATTACGATATATAGTTGTTCTATAAAAATAATTTTTAACGCAGTGAGTGCGCTATTTAATGCGATAAAATGATCATTTTTTTAATCAAGTAGGTATCAGTATGGGCCGAATAACGTTTGGCCCCCTCCCTCTTTTAAATCATCCTTGAAAATAAAGTTTTCAGCATCATCTCTATCATGGTAACTGTATAAATTTCGTTCTCTAAGTACGGTTTTTTACGCTGGTATGTACTTTGCAACTCAAGCACTACAGAGGTCACTCTTCAAAATATTTTTATAATTCATAAAGGGGCAAATAATGAATAATAGTTTCGACACCCAACATCAGCTCACAATTAATGGTGAGCAATACCATATTCATTCTCTAAAAGGACTTGGTGACAAAGCAAAACGATTGCCCTTTTCCTTAAAAGTATTACTCGAAAACCTCCTTCGTAACGAAGATGGCGCAAACATTAAAGAACAAGACATTCAAGCTCTGCTTAATTGGGATCCTCAAGCAAAGCCTGCATCTGAAGTTGCCTTTACTCCCGCCCGTGTTGTTATGCAAGATTTTACAGGCGTACCCGCTATTGTTGATTTAGCCGCAATGCGTGACGCAATGGAAAAATTAGGTGGGGACCCTGCAAAAATAAACCCGTTATCGCCTGCTGAACTTGTGATCGACCATTCGGTACAGGTAGATGGCTATGGTAACGAGGGTGCTTTTGATTTAAATGCAAAGCTTGAATACGACCGAAATAAAGAACGTTACGAATTTTTGCGTTGGGGGCAAACCGCTTTTGATAATTTAAAAGTAGTGCCACCCGCAACCGGTATTGTTCACCAAGTGAATTTAGAATATTTAGCGCGCGTTGTTTTTAATGAAGAGCGCGATGGCAAAAAGTTCGCTTACCCAGATACGCTTGTAGGGACTGACTCTCACACCACTATGATTAATGGTTTAGGTGTGCTTGGTTGGGGTGTAGGCGGTATTGAAGCCGAAGCAGCAATGCTTGGGCAGCCAATTAGCTTACTCATCCCACAAGTAGTGGGTATGAAGCTAAGCGGCCGCCTACCTGAAGGGACCACCGCAACTGATTTAGTATTAACAGTAACAGAGATATTACGTAATCATGGTGTAGTGGGTAAATTTGTCGAGTTTTATGGCGACGGTCTTGCCGATTTACCACTCGCTGATAGAGCAACCATAGCTAACATGGCACCAGAGTACGGCGCTACGTGTGGTATTTTTCCGATTGATGATGAAACCATTAACTATCTCCGCTTAACAAACCGCGATGAGAAGCAACTTAAACTCATTGAAGATTACGCTAAGCACCAAGGCTTATGGCGTAACGATGGCGACGAAGCTAATTACACCGACACACTCGAGCTTAAATTAGATGATGTTGTACCAAGCCTTGCAGGACCTAAACGTCCTCAAGACAGAATTGCCTTAAATGAGGCTGGCAAAGTTATTAGCGAGCATTTAAAAGGCTTTCAAGATGAGCGTATGGCTCGTCGTGATAAAAGCGATGAAGAACAAGCGCGTATCGAAAGTGAAGGCCCGGCAACAAACCCCGATGAACCTGTTGATGAAGCGCAGTTTATGGGCGCCGCTAAAGTTAAATTTAAAGGGCAAGAGTTTGAGCTAAACGATGGCGCATGTGTTATTGCCGCTATAACCAGTTGTACTAACACCTCGAACCCGAGTGTAATTTTAGCCGCAGGTTTGGTCGCTAAAAAAGCGAAGCAATTAGGTATTAATGTAAAACCTTGGGTTAAAACATCCCTTGCACCTGGCTCTAAAGTAGTTACCGACTACTTAGAAAAAGCAGGCTTGATGGACGACCTAGAAAGTCTAGGCTTTAATTTAGTAGGCTATGGCTGTACGACGTGTATTGGTAATTCAGGGCCACTTGCAACTGAAATATCAGACGCGATTCAAAAACATAAACTAGTGGTCAGCTCTATTTTATCAGGTAACCGTAACTTTGAAGGGCGTATTCACCAAGACGTTAAGATGAACTTTTTAGCGTCTCCTCCGCTTGTTGTTGCATACGCTATTGCAGGTAGAACAGATATTGACGTATATAACGAACCTCTCGCGCAAGATCCTAACGGCAACGATATTTACCTTAAAAACATTTGGCCAAGCGTTAAAGAGGTTAGTGACTTAGTTAAAGAAACAGTGACTAAAGAAATGTTCGCAAGAAGCTACGCTAACGTTTATGAAGGTGACAGCCGCTGGCAGCAAATTCAAATACCTGATGGTAAACTTTATGATTGGGACGATGCATCAACCTACATTAAAAAAGCACCCTTTTTTGATGGCATTAAAGTAGAACCACCGGGCATTCCGACGATTGAAGGTGCGCGCTGTCTAGCTAAGCTTGGGGATTCAGTAACCACTGACCATATTTCTCCGGCGGGCGCTATTAAAGCTGACGCGCCAGCAGGTTTATACCTGCAAGAAAACGGCGTAGATAAAGGCCAGTTTAACTCGTACGGTTCACGCCGTGGTAATCACGAAGTAATGATGCGCGGTACTTTCGCCAACGTTCGCCTTAAAAACTTATTAGCACCGGGAACTGAAGGCGGTGTAACACGTACCCAGCCAGAAAATGACTTAGCAAGTATTTATGATGCAGCTATGGAGTATCAAAAAAACGGAACTCCGTTAATTATTTTGGCCGGTAAAGAGTACGGTACGGGATCATCTCGCGACTGGGCAGCTAAAGGTTCTCTTTTATTAGGCGTTAAAGCGGTTGTAGCGCAAAGCTACGAGCGAATTCATCGCTCTAACTTAATTGGTATGGGTGTATTACCGCTGCAATTTAAAGAAGGTGAAAGCTACGAGTCACATGGGCTAACAGGGCAAGAGCAATTTGATATTGATGGCTTGTATGATAAAACCGATGAAGTCACCGTTATTGCAACCAATGCTGAAGGTAAAAAAGTTAGCTTAAGTGCCGATGTACGTATTGATACCCCTAAAGAGTGGGATTACTACAAACACGGCGGCATTTTACAATATGTACTGCGTAATATGCTCGATTAAGCAAAGTATGTTTTAAAAATAGCAACGGCCTCCCTTTTAATAAAGGGAGGCCTTTTTGTGACTGGCCATACGTTGATTATATCGAGCTACTTTACTGTCGAGCATGATATTAAGGGGATAATGGTCGCGGCTGCATATATTGCTATAGGGGTACTATTGCCACTTCGACAAAGATATATTTAACCATATTATTCATGGAAGCCGAGAAACGTTATCGCGACGTGTCTATAAAAACCTTAGCTTTATTATAGACCGCTTAAGCTATTAATTTCTTTGTTACGTTTTTCAAGTTTATCTTGTACGCTCCCTGCATCTTCAAATAACTTTTGAACAGAATCAGGATCTAAAATACTTATTGTTTCTGATGCTGCTGACATACTTGATACTTTTGGAGTGTTATTTAAAATAGACGTATCTTCTGCGGCAATAACTGTAATATCTTTTGGATTGAGTTTAACCTCAATGCTTTTTGCATGCGGATTTGGCGTGTCTGAAAAATGCCATTGACCTGTGCCATCTTGCCATTTAAAAATTTTACTATTTGAGGCTGTAGAGCTCACTATTTTTTCGCTTGCTTGCTTTACGTTATGTACAGCATTATCAAATGTATTACCGGTGAGCGTCACTATTTTTTCTTTAATATGGTGCGACTTGTCACTCATTGATGACACTGAAAGCCATGTTTTACCATCGGGCTTTTTTAAATAAAATAAAGATATGAGCGCAATAGTCATGATTGATATTGCTAAATAGGCAAAGTATTTCATAGCGTTCCTGCTTTAAATTAATCCTTTATCCTTTGAGTCTAATTAAAAATACTTAATCCGGCAATTTTTTCACAATAAAAAAGCAGCCGAAGCTGCATTTTTATTTTCGATTTAGCTATACGTGTGCCGCGTTAAATACCATCGCCATCAATGTGTAACCCACACTCACGATTTAAACCAAAGAAACGAGTTTCTTCTTCTGTCATACCCGGCTCTAATTTACGCGTAGTGTGTACATCTCCCATCGACACATAACCTTGCTCCCATAATGGGTGATAAGGTAAGTCATGCTTAGTAAGATACTGATACACATCGCGATTCGACCATTCAATAATCGGGTACACTTTAACTGTGCCACGACTAATTTCTACAAACTGTTTATCTGCACGTGTAGATGATTGATCGCGTCTTAAGCCACTAAACCAAGTACCCGCTTCTATTTCTTTTAACGCACGGGTCATTGGCTCTACTTTATTAAGCTGATTATATTGCTTAATTCCACCTTCGCCTTGCTCCCATAATTTACCAAATTTAGCCTCCTGCCATGCAGGACTAAGCTGCGCTCTATACACCTTTAAATTAAGTGATAAGCGCTCGCTCATTTGCTCAATAAACTGATACGTTTCAGGAAACAAATAACCTGTGTCGGTTAAGACAACAGGAATATCTGGACGTTGTGAGGTCATTAAATGCAGCATTACTGCCGCTTGAATACCAAAGCTAGATGATAAAAAGGCCGTATTAGGCAAGTTATCAAGCGCCCATGCAACACGCTGTTCTGCGCTCATATTTGCTAGTAAACCATTAGCATCAGCTAACATAGCCGCTTGGCTTTGTTTATCTAGCTGTAAAATGTTTTTAAATTCACTCATGGTAAATTCCAAACCTCACCAGCGCTTAGCGCTGGTATTTAATTAAGCGTGAAAATCGGTTACTGATACTTTTACTTCAGCAACAATGCCTTTGCGAATAACAAAGTCACCAAAACACTCACCGTCGTTGCGCTCTTTAGCCCACTGGCCAATTAGCTTATCAAATGCGTCTAGGTAAACATCTTCGCCTACGTTCTCAAGGTACAATTTAGGAATACGTGTGCCTTCTAAATTACCACCTAAGTAAACGTTGTACTTACCAGGACCTTTACCTACTAAACCAGCTTCAGCAAGCATTGCGCGGCCACAGCCGTTCGGGCAACCTACAACGCGCATAATAATGCTGTCATCTGGTATACCGTGCTTTGCAAGTAATGCTTCAGTTTTTTCTACTAGGCTTGGTAAGTAACGCTCTGCTTCGGCCATTGCAAGTGGGCACGTTGGTAGTGAAACACACGCCATTGAATTTTTACGCTGCTGCGAATCGGTGTCATCAATTAAGCCATGACTACGGGCGATTTCTTCAATTACCGCTTTTTGATCTGCAGGCACACCGGCAATAATTAAGTTTTGATTAGCCGTCATGCGCATATCACCTTGGTGAATTTCAGCGATTTTACGACAACCGGTTTTAAGCGGTTTGTCTGGGTAGTCTAAAATACGACCGCTTTGAATAAATAATGTTAAGTGGTGCTTACCATCAATGCCTTCAACCCAACCAATACGATCGCCACGATGAGTAAACTCAAACGGGCGACTTGGCGCAAACGTAACGCCTGAACGCGCTTCTACTTCAGCTTTAAATACATCAACGCCTACACGGTCTAATGTGTATTTAGTTTTTGCATTTTTACGATTTGAACGATTACCCCAATCGCGCTGCACAGATACAACATGCTCTGCAATTTTTAAGGTATCTTCTAGCGGTATAAAACCAAAGTCATCGGCTTTACGCGGATAAGTTGCTGTATCGCCGTGCGTCATGGCAAGGCCACCGCCCACTAATACGTTAAAACCAACAAGCTTGCCGTTATCAGCAATAGCCACAAAGTTTAAATCGTTAGCGTGTATATCAACTTCGTTATTAGGCGGAATTGTTACCGTTGTTTTAAACTTACGCGGTAAATAGTTAGATCCTAAAATTGGCTCTTCCGTGGTTTGCGCTTTTTCGCCATTTAACCAAATTTCGGCATACGCTTTTGTTTTTGGTAATAAATGCTCAGAAATCTTTGTAGCCCAATCGTAAGCCTCTTGATGTAGCTCAGACTCAACTGGGTTAGTAGTACAAAGCACATTACGGTTAACATCACCTGCGGTAGCAATAGAGTCTATGCCCACGCTATCAAGCATTTGGTGCATGCCTTTGATGTTTGGCTTTAGCACACCATGAAACTGAAACGTTTGACGCGTTGTTAAACGGATGCTGCCGTAGCTTGTTTTTTCATCAGCAAACTTATCAATTGCTAACCACTGCTCTGGCTTGATAATACCGCCAGGCATACGTGCACGTAACATTACATTATGTAGGGGCTCTAGCTTTTGCTTAGCACGCTCACCACGTATATCACGGTCATCTTGTTGGTACATACCGTGAAAACGTATTAGCTGAAAGTTATCAGCGGTAAAGCCACCGGTAATTTCGTCTTTTAAATCTTGTTCTATGGTGCCACGTAAAAAGTTACTTTCTCTTTTCAAACGCTCGTTATCAGAAAGCTTTACGTTTTTATCTTGTTCGCTCATTTTAAATCCTAAATTTGTTACAGTGACGGCTGTTAGCTGTTAAATAAAATAAGAAACGTGATTAATACACGTCTTTCTGATAGCGGTTTGCGCTACGCAAATCTTTTAAGTATTGCTCTGCGTCTTCATCGCTCTTGCCTGTGTTTTCTTTGATGATATCGACCAAGGCGCTGTGTACATCTTTTGCCATGCGATTTGCATCACCACAAATGTAAAAATGAGCGCCAGCTTCTAACCATTCAAACACGTCTTTACTGTTACTGCGCAACTTGTCTTGCACGTATACTTTTTCTGCTTGGTCGCGGCTAAATGCAACATCTACTTTATTAAGTAGGCCCGATTTTAAATAACCCTGTATTTCTACTTGGTATAAAAAGTCTTGAGTGAAATGTGGGTTACCAAAAAACAACCAATTTTTACCTTGTGCTTCACGCGCATCACGCTCTTGTAAAAATGCACGGAACGGCGCAATGCCCGTACCTGGGCCAACCATGATCACCGGTGTATCATCGTTAGTTGGTAGGCGGAAATTGTCGTTATGTTCGCTAAATACTTTAACTTTACAGCCTTCTTCAGCTCGGCGAGTTAAGTAACCTGAACAACCACCTAAGTGCTCACTATCAAACGCATCAAACTCAACTAAGCCTAGAGTTAAATGCACTTCGTCTTCAACCTCTGCTTGGCTAGATGCAATTGAGTACAAGCGAGCTTGCAGCTTACGTAGGCAATCGACTAATGTTTGCGCATCAATTTTTGCTGGATTTTGGCGAATTACATCAAATATCTGGCGAGGTTCAATATACGCACGCATTGCAGCTTTATCTTCCACAAGCTTTAATAATTCAGGCGTACCTGTTGCTGTTGCGTATTTTTCTACAAAACCTGGGTATGACTGAGTCAGCTCTAGTTTTTCAATAAGTGCGCCGCGTACGCTTAGCTCTTCATCACCTACTTTTACAATGCTTGCTGCATCTATTTGAGTGAGTGTAAGTACTTCATCAACTAATACATCGTCATTTAAAAAGTACACACCTAATGAATCACCTGGTGTATAAGTAATGTCTGAACCTTCAAGTGAAATTTCAACGTGGCGTACATCTTTGGTTGAATCGCGACCGGTAATTTTTTGAACTGTTAAAAGCTCTGCTTCAAATGGGTTTTGCTTTGTGTATTGGCTTGCTGCAGACGTTGGTGCGCCAAATGGCATTGATCCTACTTGCCCCGAAGTGGCGCCTTGCTGCACTTTTAAATCTGGTTCAAATGCATCAAGTGCACCGGCGATCCATGTTGCAGCTTCATCTTCGTAATCTACATCTAAATCAGCACGTTGATATATAGTTTGTGCACCAAGTTTATTTAAGCGCTCTTCAAAGTCTTTTGCTGTTTGACAGAAAAACTCATAGCTAGAATCACCCAAACCAATAACGGCTATTTTTACATCGTCTAGTTTTGGCGCTTTTTTAGTGGCTAAAAATTCATGTAGTGTTTCACCGTCTTCAGGAGGCTCACCCTCACCATAAGTAGACACAACGACAGTTAAAAACTTTTCTTTTTTCAGGGCTGTTGGTTTGTAATCAGACATGCTAACCAATTTAACTGCTAGGCCTCGTGATTCGGCCTGCTCTTTCATTTTGGTAGCGACACCTTTTGCATTACCCGTTTGCGAACCATATAAAATAGTTAGTGCTGCAGAATCGCCATTAGCCTGTGCGCCTGAAATAGGAGCTCCTAGCGCAGCTGAATTAGCATTAGCAGCTAAGTAACCACTTACCCACGCTTGTTGAATTGGATTAAGTTCAGCCACTAAACCTTGCAGCTTCTGTACTTGCTCTTGCGATAGCGGACTTGCCGCAGCATTTAGTTGACCTAACAACATGAATCGATTCCCCATAACCCTGAAAATTAAACACAATACACTTTATGTATTGTTAAAAAATGAGTTTTACCTCATCCAGAGTGTATCTGTTGAGGTTTTCTAAGTATGTAGGATAACGGGGTCTGCATAGATAAAAAAAGAATAGAATCTGCTTTGATATTCCATTTAGTTATTAATTTATAAAATTACCTTCAAAAACAGATTAAAGACTTATTATTGCTTTTTATCGAATTTTAAATTAACAATTTTGTAACTAAACTAATATAAGGTATATTCTTCATTCAAAATAAAAAATAGGAATACTCATGTCATACGGGACATATAAAAACAAACTACTTAGTACGGCTTTATTACTCGGCTCACTGCCAGTAATGGCCAATGTAGCTAATGGTAGCTTTGAACAGTGGTCAGGAAATACACCTGCATCATGGACTACTATAGATAGCGGTATTAACTTATCACGCTCAACTAGCACAGTGAAAAGCGGTAGTAGCTCTGCTGCTGTAAATGTAACAACTGGTTCGCAAAGTAACACGGATTTACTACAGCAAATTGCTGTTGAAGCAGGTCAAACTTACGATTTTTCTGCTGATATTTACCATACGGAAGGTAAAATTAAAGCCCGTTTGTATGTCGATGGTTACCAAGGCTATTCAAATGAGGCGCAAACGAATCAATGGCAAAAAATCAGCCATAGCTACACAGCAAGTAGCAGCAAAACAATTAACGTGGGTCTGCGTTTTTATGATGTTAGTGGATTTGACGGTAGCGAAATTGTCTACGTAGATAATTTTTTACCAAATAGCGATGGTGGCTCATCAACAAGCTGTTCTGACAATAGCCTTACCCTAACGCTTAATACCGATAATTATGGCAGCGAAACAAGTTGGTCTATTAATAATAGTCAAGGTAGTTCAATTGCTAACGGTGGTGGTTATGAGTCAAACACTCAGTATGATGAACAAATATGCTTAACTGATGGGGCATACACGCTTGTAATTAGTGATAGTTATGGTGATGGCATGTGTTGCTCTACTGGTAATGGTAGCTATACACTTAAGCAAGGCTCTATCACTCTTGCCAGCGGTGCGAGCTTTAGCAATACAGACAGCTCAGCTTTTGAGTTAGGAAATTCTGGCACAGAACCTGGTGATGGCTCTGGCGGAACTAATCCAACACCCACTGGTTATTATGTAACGACACAGGGCTTAACTGGCTATGCGCTGAAAACTGAGCTTTATAATATTACTAAAGATCATAATGCACAGGGTTATTCGGCGATTTGGAATTTTTATGATTCATCAGCACGTGATAAATACTTTGAAAACGATAATAGTATTTTAGATATGTATAGCGAAAAGCCAAACGGTTCAGACAGCTATAACTATACAGCCGTGAGCGATCAGTGCGGTAACTATAGTGGAGAAGGCGGCTGTTACAACCGTGAGCATTCATTCCCGAAAAGTTGGTTTGGCGGCACTATTGAACCTATGAACTCAGATGTTCACCATATTTACGCAACCGATGGTTATGTAAACTCAAAGCGTAGTAACTATCCATTTGGTGAAGTATCAAGTGCTTCATTTACATCCACTAACGGCAGCAAATTAGGTTCAGCTACAAGCTCATTAAATTACTCAGGTACTGTATTTGAGCCAATTGATGAATTTAAAGGTGACTTTGCTCGCGCTTATTTTTATATGGCAACACGCTACGAAAATGTAATTGGCTCTTGGCAAAATATAACTACCTCAAGCAACGCAGTACTTAACGGTTCACGCAACCAAGTATTTGAAAGCTGGGTTGTAGCCATGCTGCTCAACTGGCATAACAGTGATCCTGTGAGCCAAATGGAGTTAGATCGCAACCAAGCCGCTTATGAATTTCAAGGTAATCGTAATCCATATATCGACCATCCTGAATTTGTAGAGATGATTTGGTAAGAGCGAATAAACAAAGTAAGAGCCTCAGCATTTTCTGAGGCTTTTTTATTACCCACTATTGAAAGACCACATTACTGCCATCCTTAGTACTAAAACCGCTTTCTCCAAAAGTAATAAGTAGACTTTGCCGATTATGCACTACAACAACTTGCTTAGCTGAATACATTGATAACTTATAACCAACGTTAACCAATAGTCCTGAAAGCAACGTAAGTTCAGCACTCGTAAATGGTTTTCGCTTATTGTTATTAGCCCAATCTAGAGCGTTTATCGTAAATATATTCGGTGATTTAAAAGAGTGCTGAACTAATTTCACAATATTTTGTATCTGCTCGATAGATGGCTGGTATTGAGTAATCCCTAAGCTTTATAAATAACTTTGAATGGTATACATATCACTTATTACTAAAATAAAAAACACATCATAAAAGCTCAAGTTAAGTTGAGGTAAAGCACTTTAAATAACTTAACCTGAACTCTGGTTAAGAGATTTACTAACGTATTGAATCATGGTGATATTTAAATTTATTTCTCTAGCTAGAGATTTTCAGTGAAAACAAGACGAATTTACGCGCCAATAGCTGCCTATTGTAGGTAAATTCAACGCAGTTAGCGCTGAAAGTAGCTGATCGAGATAAATTTATTATCCAGAGTTTAGGTTAACTTATATAAAAACTAGGGCGTGTTTATCTTTCGAGGTTGAATTTTCAGCTTTAGGCAAGGCGAAAATATATAGAGAGCAACGAGATGCTGGCCGATTAGAAAATCGTATTTTATTGGTATTCCCCGTTATATGTTTTTGTTACGCTATTAATAAGTCTGCTTCTATATAAACTTTTTCTAAAAAAGAAAGTATAAAATCAATTACAAATATTTTAACTACACGCGGATTCAAATCTGAAGTGCATAACGTTTAGGCGGCTTTAGTC
>NZ_BADY01000002.1:0-15622 GCF_000241185.1 Pseudoalteromonas sp. BSi20495 | reverse complement strand
GGGTATATAGCCAACCTTGTTGTTATTGCTTTTTTAATGGTTTTTAAACCGGCTAAATAAAGAGGACGTTATGATTAGTTGCAACCAATACGACTACATCGAAATTGCTTGTATGCACCATTTAAGCATTGAGCTTATATTAAAAAATGGTGATGGTGTATGTGGCGTAGCAACTGACACAAAGCGCAATGCTAATAGAGACGAATGCATAGTTGTTAGCGTAAATAGCGAGTTGCAACTCATTGTGCTAACTACAATCAGCGTACTTAAAGCGCGTGAGAAAAATCCATACTTTGACCACGTGAACTTTGATGTAAAGTAAACACCTCACTCATTCGTTTTTATCATAAATATCTCTAGCGAGTCTGTATCAATCAATATGTTTATGGCTCGCTTATCTAACCAATGCTTTAGCT
The DNA here is from genome assembly GCF_000241185.1 of Pseudoalteromonas sp. BSi20495. Lineage (NCBI taxonomy): Bacteria > Pseudomonadati > Pseudomonadota > Gammaproteobacteria > Alteromonadales > Pseudoalteromonadaceae > Pseudoalteromonas > Pseudoalteromonas sp. BSi20495. Next base: position 15,206 of record NZ_BADY01000002.1, on the reverse strand, counting down.
AATTACGCGCTAAATACATAAAGCCAAAATCTTCCTATTACTTTTTCCTCTGTTTTATAATCGAGTTTTTCCACCAGATAAGGCTAAACGCCAACTATTAAAGCGTATAGCAATGCTAAACCAGTATAAGTAAGCCTCAATAAGCCTTAACTAGCGCTTAGTATCCGTCCGTTTGTTACTTATGGTTGTAAAGGTAACTACATAAATAAAGCTAACTGACAGAACCAACTGTTTATATAAATAGCTATTTTAATATAGTCCGATAACATCATTAAAAATCGTTTTGGTGAAAAATAACAAAGACCTTTTTATAACATGCCTAATCACTTGTTTACATTAAAGTTATTTAGTGGAATTATTAAACAATGTAATATACGCCATTTTGGGTGTTATAACCCCCAGAGTGTTGTCAATAAGCTGTTATGATAATTGCGGAGTAAATTATGGATCTTAGTAATAATGAGCTTAAACAGCTTCTAGACATTCAGAAAAGTACGGATTTAGTCAGAAAAAACAAATGGATAAAGTGCCAAAACACATTAGATCGTATTCATAAACTTATGATAGTTCCATATCAAGGTATCGCATTAATTGATGCACAGTTAGTTGTGGAAGATAAAAATATTGTTAATGGAAAACCATCTGCTTTTATGGGGGATTTAGGCCCTCATTTAGCTCAATCTTATCTATGGGTACTAGGTGCATATGAGATTATAAGAACCTTGTCTCAGTTTTCGGATAGTGGAGATGATGTTGATTTAGTACCATTTAAAGAAGAAATTCGGATACTTAAGCATAAATTTGAACGGTTGCGTGTTCCTCTAGCAAAGTTTGAACCAGCTAGGAAAAATCCGGATGGGTATACATATGCATACCCTGTTATAGATACTGTACTTGGGACGAGCTGGAGCATCTCTGCTTCGGAAAGTATTTCACGAAGAGAGTTATCTGATCAGTTTTTATTGCTTATGGAAAAATTATCATAACAAGTGACGATGGTGTCAATTTCTAATTTCAAACCATTTTAGGAACCCACATGACACCATTCTTCACCATACAATTTATGATCACTATAAGCTTTCTTATACAGGCAATAATAGCCACTTTTTTAGGTTTTCCTGCCGCGACTAGCCGATGAAAAGAAAGAGTAAAAAAGACAACCATACTAAATTTCCAGTAATACCTTCCAAAACGCCAATTAAAACAACAGCTAACAATTTTTTATATTCCACGTGAAATACAGTAATAGATTGAACCAAAATAGGAACTCAGCTATGGTTTGTTTATCAATAAAAACAAATAAAAAAACGAGTTAATCTACAGGCTCGTTATAAGCCATGAATATGAAATCAGCATCATTATTACAATATTTACTTATTTATCCTTTATACAATGTATTAGGGATGGTGTTTGGCACTGCAATTTTGTACTTTTTATTTTCATGGTCACTTGAGTATGCTAAAGCATTTTTTATGGTTTCATCTGTTTTTTTAGTTGGTGTATTTTACGTTCTAAACTTTCGAGCGATTATCTCTATAATGGTTACAAAATCAAAATAGCTACAATGAACAGTTATGATGACATCACCCTTTCTGTTGTGGAAGTTACCAATTAAATCAGATTTTTAAGTGGGTTTTATAAAAATAAATCACGCAAAAAGCTGAGCTGAAATGAAAGAAAGAGTAAAAAGACACTCACACTAAATTATCCAGTAATACCCTCCAAAACATCAATTAAAACAACACCTAGTCCTCTTATTATATTCCACGTGAAGTGAAGTAACCGATTGAACCAAAATAGGAACTCAGCTATGGTTTGTTTATCAATAAAAAATTAAAAAACGAGTTAATCTACAGGCTTGTTATATTTCACGGAGGATTTAGGTTGTCATTTCCAACTTTAGAGACAAATCGCTTAAGGTTAGATCAATTATCAAAAGAAGATTCAAATAGTTTGTTTGAGTTGTTCTCGGACAGTTCAGTTGTAGAATATTATGATTTAGAGGCGTTTACTGAACTGTCATAAGCCAGCCATTTAATTGAGTTTTTTAACGCTCGTTTTAAAGAAAACTCAGGTATTCGTTGGGCTATTCGCCTAAAAGAAACAAATCAACTTATAGGTACTTGCGGCTTTAATACTTGGAGTCCTAAAATGAAAAACGCTGTTATTGGATATGATTTACTGCCTAAATATTGGGGTAAGGGTTTTTCCACTGAAGCAGTTCATCGAATAGTTAAAGCCGCATTTTCAGGTGACTTATCTTGCGGTAAACTTAATCGTATTCAAGGCGATACTGTTCTTGGAAACTCTGCATCTGAGTCACTCCTTTTAAAAGTTGGGTTCAAAGAGGAAGGTATAAGGCGTCAAAGTGGTTACTGGAAAAATCAGTTTCACGATCTTAAATGCTTTGGGTTAATTCATTCCGAGTACTCTGAAATACGCCAAGTTAGGATAATAACAAACAGTTAGCACACTAAATTTCCAGTAATACCTTTCAAAACGTCAATTAAAACAACACCTAGTCCTCTTTTTATATTCCACGTGAAATACAGTAACGATTGAACCAAAATAGGAACTCAGCTATGGTTTGTTTATCAAAAAAATAAAAAACGAGTTAATCTACAGGCTCGTTAAGATTAAAGAAACTAATTAATTGAATCTGGCTGTTAGAGCTATTCTACAGCATCGTTGTATTGCTAAAGGATTATCGTGAAATATTCTAGGATTGTACTCTTTTCAGTAGGCTTGTATTTATTGCTAGTTGCTTTATCAACAATAGCAACAAAGATTGTTGGCTTTGATGAAATGACTCAAAGTACCTCATTAACTTTTACTTATTACGTCCTCGGATTTGTAACCTCTTTAATCGTTTATTGTTACCTAGGCTATAAGCAAACAGTGAGTCCGTATAAACAAGCATTTTTAGTTGCGGCGGTTTATTGGTTTATTGATCTAAGTGTCGGTGCCTTACTATACATTTTATTAGAAATATCAATGGATCCTCTGATATATTTAATTCCAGCTTTTCTGCATGTTGTTGCTGTTTTATTAGGGACATTACTTGGTATTCAATTACGTCGTAAAAGAGTTGAGCGTAAATAAATAAACCGTAAAGCAGAACAAAAAAAGCTGGTTTTTGCTCCTTCATCCTAACCTTAGATAACAACCTTACGGCCTATTTATTCGGCATAAGTAAAAAAGGAATTTAAATTTGCTATTCGATTGGTTTAGCGCTGAAAAGCCTAATATTTATTTGGGGTCGTTAGCTGTAGTTAATAACAGCCACTTTTCTAAAATAGAGTCGTTTTTTTATATAACGGGCGATTCACTACAAGATCATATGCACAAGAAGCTTGAAGATATTTTTTGTCTTCACAGCATTTCGTCTATTAAAGAGCCTAAAAAGTCAGATATTGGTTTAGATGTTGTTATAGTTACTTTGCATGGTGGTGATGCATTCACTATAGATTTTGATACAGCTGTTATTCCGCTATTTTGGCGACCAAAAGTTAAGTTAGTATCGCGCTTGTATAATATTAAACACAATAAGACGATTAAAACGTTCAGCGTTTCTAAATCTGTTACGTGGCGCGAATTCATAGCTAAAAAATTTAGCTTAAGAGGCTTTTTTCGTTGGGGTCCTTTGTACCATAACGAAGACATGGAAATACTGTTGTATAAAGCATGCTACGAGTTCTTAAATAAAATGCGAAAGGCTATTTAATCAGTAGTCAATAAGAATAATTAAAATAAGATAAAAATACATTTTGCTCTTGGTGAATATTATTACAAATAAAATAGGAACTCACCTATGGTTTGATTATGAATAAAAACAAATAAAAAACGAGATAATCCATAGGCTCGTTATTTTTCGAACATCGAGGATATTTATGGAAATTGAATATATTTGGGGTGTTTTAGCGGTTATTGCAGTTTTATTTATATTAATATTTGGTAACTCAATACCTAAGCATGGCAGCATAACAGAAGGTGATGTTATTGTTGCTTTAAAATCAGGTCATAAAGTTAGAGCAATAAAATATTATAGATCTGTTCATGGTGTAAGTTTGAAAGAAGCTAAAGATGCCATTGAAAAATTAACTTCAAAACATGCCCTGAAGTGAGGGCCAAGTAAAATTCAGCCATTAATTGCAAGTTTTAAAAGTGGTGAGCCTCTTCGTTTTCCACCACCTAAATACAACCCTTATCCATTTGAATACCAGCGATCTAATAATAAATTGCGCTATCCCCACTTATTTTCACTTCAACGACATCATCAAACGCACCGCCCTAAAAACAAATTAACTAAGAGTCAAATAACAATACTTTAGTAAACGCTAGTTCATATTACGTCACGTAATATCCATACAGAACTTTAAGTTAAACATACGTTCGTGCAGCGTTCCCATTTTTATTTGACTCAATTTATTGGACATTCTTTTTATGAAATTAAAGTTATTTATCGCAATTATTTTTAGCACTTCGATGTCGTCTTACGCGACAGAAGCAGTAGATAAAACGGAGTTTTCATTCGAAGACTTAAAAGCCCTAGCAAAAGCTTCAGCCGAAAAGCCCTATATGCCAACTAAGGTGCCAGCGCCGGAGTTAATCGATAAAATTACGTATGACGAACATTGGAAAATACGCTTTAAAGAAGATGAAACCTTATACCCAAGTGGAAAAAAGGCACCTGTACAATTATTTTACCCTGGCCGATATTTTCCAGAGCCTGTAAGTATTTACATTAGAGACAATAAAAAGCACGCACAAGATGTACCATTTAGTAATGAACTGTTTGATATGCCGGCTGACAGCCCAGCTCACGATCTCCCAGAAGGGTTTGGATTTGCAGGTTTTAGAATAATGCGCCCAGATATGAAACCAGATTGGATATCTTTTTTAGGCGCGTCTTATTTTCGTACCGACGGGCCAGAGGGGCAATATGGACTGTCGGCTCGAGGTATTGCAATTAATACGGGTATGAATCAACCAGAAGAGTTTCCGCGCTTTTCTGCATTTTGGATTGGTCCCGCAGAGAAAAAAGGTGAAAGTGTGTCTGTTTGGGCATTGCTTGAAGGGCCTTCTATCACTGGTGCTTATCGATTTGGTTTAAGCAAAGATAACAAAGAAGCCAAAGGCCATATTACTTCTGTAACGGCAAATTTGTATATGCGCGCTGATGTTGAGCGTTTAGGCGTAGCACCGTTAACCAGTATGTATTGGTACTCACAAAAAGATAAAACAGAAGCTAAAGATTGGCGCCCTGAAATTCACGACAGCGATGGCCTAGCGATTCACACAGGATCGGGTCAATACGTTTGGCGCCCATTAAATAACCCTCAGTCGGTGTCGACCAATAGTTTTATTGATGAGAACCCAAAAGGGTTTGGTTTAATCCAAAGAGACCGTGACTTTAATAACTACCAGGACGACGGCGTATTTTACAATAAGCGTTCATCAGCGTGGATTAAACCTACTGGCGATTGGGGCAAAGGCGCAGTTCAGTTAATAGAGATTCCAACAAAAGATGAAACGTTTGACAACATTGTTGCCTACTGGGTGCCCGAAAAAGAGGCGCGCAAAGGTGATGAGTTTACCTTTTCTTATGATATTGAATGGCGTTCACTCGATCCAAAATCAAAAAACCTTGCAAGCGTTGTAAATACTCGACAAGGCTTAGGCGGGATTCCCGGCCAGCCAATCCCTGAAGGTGTTAACAAGATGGTGATTGATTTTGAAGGCCCAGTGTTTAAAGGCTTAGATAACAAAAGTGGTATAAAGCCGATTGTTGAAGCCAGCAACGGTGAAATACTAGAGCCTATTGGGGTTTATCCGGTAGTTGGTACAAACCAATGGCGATTAGCGTTTGACTACAAACAAGCTAACAATAATCCGGTGAACATACGCGCGTATTTAGTTGATAAAAATGATGAAGCTATAACTGAGACATGGGTAAGTGATGCAAAGGTAACGATTAAATAAGACCTTAAATAAGCATTAAAGTAAAACGGGTGGCTATATTTTGATTTTCTGTCAATTATAGCCACCATAATGTCTTTTAAAACGCCTATCAAAACACCATTAAAACTCTCTTTTATATCCCACGTAGAATACAGTAAACGATTGAATCAAAATATGAACTCGGCTATGGTTTGTTTATCAATAAAAATAAAAAACGAGTTAACCTGCAGCTTGTTAGCTGTTTCGAGGGATTGTATGTTTTTTTTGAGTAAATTATTTTGTTGGGAGCGAGGCCGACAAAAATCAGGCTACGATAAAATGTTGATTTGTGGTGCTACGTGGCCAATTAAATTTGATACATATTTGCTTAAATTCCCACAAGGAAGTGAAATAGCACCACACACAGACAAAGTTGAATCTGGTAAACACTATCGATTGAATATAGTGCTTAAAAAAGCAGATTTGGGTGGTGAGTTTATTTGTAGTAATCCGATATTTGAAACAAAGCGGGTTAAGCTATTCCGCCCTGATGTAAGTGAGCATCAGGTATCAAAAGTTATAAAAGGTAATAGATATTTACTCAGCATTGGGTGGATAAAAAGGAGCGCTAAATGCTAGATTTAAGACCTAATTGTGAATGTTGTGATAAGAATCTACCTGCAGAGTCCAGTGAGGCTTTTATTTGTTCATTTGAATGCACGTTTTGTTCTGGCTGTGCTCAAACGCTGTTAAATAACGTGTGCCCAAACTGCTCAGGTAATTTGGTTCAGCGACCAATTCGCCCTTTGGCTGCACTAAAAAATTACCCAGCATCGACTAAGCGGGTATTAAAAGAAAGTGTTTGTGCGCCAAACACATAAGAACATAAAGTATAATAATTACATTTTCTGGGTATGGAGATCTGATGAGAAAACCCTTTGAATTTACCGTTAAGTCAATCAAAGTTAAAATAATTAACTCTTGGTTTAGTGGTGCTAAATTATATGTGAATGGTGACTTACGAGATACTGACAAGACTTTGTTCGCTTTTAGGAATAATACTTTACTATCTACAAATTTAGGTGAGTTGGGTGTTCTCGAAATCAAGCCATTATCGGGTTTAATTACCGTTGAAATGGATGCATATTTGGTCAATGGTACAAACATTCAACATGTATATAGCTCACATAAACGCCTTAGCCTAAAAGAGCAAAGGGCAGCTCGATAAAGCTACTTTAAATAACGTGTATTCCTGCGTTTTCCTGCATTTACCTGCCTTCAGTAATAACCTCCAAATGACTTTGAGGAGGTTTAAGCCCCTAAGCATACCAAGTTAATATACTTGGTTTACTCGATTCCCTTAAAATCACTCACACTCTTTCACGTAAAGTAAAAGCGCGCTGTACATTACACTGAGTGCCTTTGTTACATCTTTGTCGATAACAGCCTCTGCTGGGTGATGGCTTATACCGCCAGGGCTGCGTATAAATAACATGCCAACGGGGCAAATTGGAGCGATTGCCATTGCATCGTGCCCTGCGCCTGAGGCAAGTGAAGGCGATGCTTGGTTGTTGAGTTTACATGCGCTGGTAAATAAATGCTGAATTTGAATATCGCACGCTACGGCATCGGCGGCATGCGTCCATTGCCAATCAAGCATTAAATTGCGTTTGCTTGCTATAGATTGTGCGCTGCTTTGTATGGCGCTTAGTAAGTTAGCGAGATCGGTGTCGCTTTGTGCACGTGCGTCTAGGCTTATGGTTGTTTTGCCTGCAATCACGTTTGTAGCCCCAGGGCGAGACTGTATTTGCCCTACGGTGGCAACTTCGCCATTTTTAGCATTGTTTGCTAGTTTTTCAATTTCGGTTACTAATTCAGCGCAGCCTGCTAGTGAATCCTGCCTCAAGTTCATTGGGGTTGTACCCGCATGACCGCTTTGGCCTGTTAGGGTAAGCATGGCGCGTTTTGCCCCTGCAATAGCCGTTACAACGCCTAACGCCTGATTAACCGATTCGAGCACCGGACCTTGCTCTATATGAGTTTCCCAGTAACCTAGTAATTCGCTTTTATTTAGTGCGGCTTTTGCGTAGTTGTTGGGATTTAAGCCAAAGTCGAGCATGGCTTGGCGCATAGTTATGCCGTTTGTGTCTTCAATGTTTAGCCACTGTGGGTCAAATTCGTTAGCGAGTGCTTTTGAGCCAATTAAAGTTGTGGCAAAGCGGGTGCCTTCTTCATCGCAAAAGCCCACTATATCTAAATGAAAGGGCAGGTCGAGCTTTAACTTATGTGCAAGCGCGGCAATTTCTATCCCCAGTAGTACACCTAAAATACCATCAAATGCACCTGCGTTTGGTACGGTGTCGAGGTGCGACCCTATAATTAAACGTTTAGCATGTGGGTTTGATGATTTAAGCCGCCCCCAAAGGTTGCCCACTTCGTCTTGCCACGATTGCATGCCTGCCTCAACCATCCACGATGCAGTAACGGCGTTACACTCTTTGTGCTCTTTTGATAAGTACACACGGTGAATGCCACCTTGCATTTGCGATAGTGCGCTGAGAGTTTTACAGCGAGATAAAGCGCGTGTTGCGTATTCATCAGCAAGTTCTTTATCTAATAAAGGGCTGTGTTGTGGGCATTCAATCGTCATGCTAAATCCTTTTTTATTTATAGTGAGCAAGGGCGGCAATGGCGGCTTCGCCTTTAGGGCCTTTGTAACCGTTGGCATGTAAGCAGGCATCTAGGCTGGCAAGTGTTTGTAATACAGCATCTTTACGGGCGTTGTAACCCATGGTGCCAATACGCCAAATTTTGCCATGCAGTGGTCCAAATGAGGTGCCAATTTCTATTCCAAAATCGGTTAGCATTTGTCCGCGTACGTGATCGGCATTAATGCCCTCGGGTATATACACACCCAGTACGTTGTTCATTTTATGTGTTAAATCACCAAATACATTTAAGCCGAGCGCTTGAATGCCTGTTAGCATGGCATCGCCATGTAATTTGTGGCGCGCTACGCAGTTATCCACGCCTTCTTCAATTACTATGCGGGCGCATTCTGAGGCGCAATACAGCATGCTGGTGGCTTCGGTATGATGGTTGAGGCGCTCCTCTCCCCAGTAATTCATGATCATACCTAAATCAAAATAGTTAGAGCGCACAAAGGGCTCTGTGCCGTCGGTATGATCGGCTGTGCGAATGCCTGCTTCTACCTTTTTGCGTTTTTGGATCCACTCGGCGCATTTATCGCTAAGCGTTAATGGCGCAGACCCAGAAGGTCCGCCTAAACACTTTTGCAGACCAACAGAAAGTGCATCGAGTTTCCATTCATCAGCGGGTAAATCGTTACCTACAATCGATGCGGTGGCATCGCAGTAAAATAGTACATCGTGCTTTTGGCAAATATCGCCAATATGCTCAAGAGGTTGGTTCATGGTGGTGGATGTATCGCCCTGTACCATAGCAAGTACATGGGGTTTTACATCAACAATGGCTTTTTCGATTTGCTCTGGCGTAAACACTTCGCCCCACGGTACTTCTATTGTGTGCACCTTTGCGCCAACGCGTTCTGCTATTTCAGCAAGTAGGTGGCCAAAGCGCCCCATAATTGGTACTAGTACTTTATCGCCTGGGCGTAAAATTGAGCATAATACGGCTTCAATCCCTGCGCGCGATGTGCCATCTATTAGCATGGTCCATTCGTTTTTGGTTTTAAAAATTTCGCGGTAACGTGCCATGGTTTCGTTCATAAAACCGGTCATTACTGGGTCGTATTGACCTATAAGTTGCGCCGACATAGCACGTAAAACACGAGGATCGGCATTAATAGGGCCTGGTCCCATTAATAAACGCTGTGGTGGGTTTAAGGTTTGAACTTGCGTGTTATTAAACATATTTTAGGCTCCCAGAGTCTGAATAAGCATGCGTATGCCGGTTATCATTAATACAACGGCAAAGGCGCGTTTTAGTTGTTTTTGATCCAGCTTGCTACCAATTTTTACGCCAATAGGCGCAAATAAAATAGTCAGCGGAATAATAAGAAAAAAGGCAGGGAGGTTAACCAACCCCCACGTACCTAGGGGAGCATCGGTTGGCGTTGTGCCAATACTTAATAAGGTAATAACGCCAGGTAGTGCAATCAATAAACCAAAAACGGCCGCAGTACCTACTGCAACATGGGCGCGTACATTAAATGCGTTTAGCATAGGTACGCCAATAGTACCGCCACCTATGCCAATCATTACCGACAAACCACCTACAATACTTGCCATAACGCCTTGACCAAATTTTCCTGGCAGTTGTTTTACAAGCGCGGGTGCGCCGGCTCTAAATAGCATGTTTAAACTGACTAAAATAGCAATACAGGTAAACATAAGTACCAGTGCATTACCGCGTATTGAGTGCGCTAAGTAGCTGCCTACAACGGCCATAACTAAAATAAATGGTGCCCAGTATTTTATTAGCGCAAGGTCAATATTCCCTTTGCTATGATGCGAGCGAATAGATGAAAGCGAAGTAGGTACTATGGTTGCAAGTGATGTAGCGGTGGCTATCATCATTGCCGACTCTGGGCTTACGCCAAAACCTTGCAGTAAAAAATACAGCACAGGGACGATAACAATACCGCCGCCTACACCAAAAAGTCCTGCTAAAATTCCGGCAAAAATACCGGTTGCTATTAAGGCCGCTACTATTGGCCATTGGTTTATTATTTCTGACATTGTGTTCCTGCTGTAGTTACTGTTGCACGTCCATCTGAACGAGGATCTGTTGCAGCTTCAAGGCTTGTAGGTGTATCTAAAATCGCCCCAGCGTGCCCCATCATTTCGTTATTATTATCAACGCTTACCCAATCGTGGTCACGTTGATTTAATTCATGTTCTATATGAAAAACTAACTCTTTTTCAATTTTTAAATTTGTACTTGTATCGCCCCATGTACGTCCAAGTAACCAACGAGGGTCGCTAATCGCTTGTTTTATTGATTTATTTCGCCATGCGTAGCCTGCAAAAACAGCGGCTTGGGTTTGTGGCTGCCCTTCTCCGCCCATTGTTCCGTAAGCAAGTCGACGACCATCGTTAAATTTTGCCATTGCAGGGTTAAGCGTATGAGCCGGCTTTTTATTTGGCGCAATGGCGTTGGTATTGTTACTCGCATCAATATCTTCATTGTTTAAACTAAAGCTTAAACCTCGGTTATTCCACACAAAGCCGCCTTCGCTCATTAATATGCCGCTGCCAAATTCCCAGTAAATACTTTGAATAAAGCTGACTAATTGCCCGTTTTTATCTCTTGCAGCCATCCACACTGTATCGCCAGGCTCTGCGTTAAATAGCCATTTTTTGGCTTTGGCCATATCAATATTGTTAGCAAGTTCGCTTAGGCGATTATCGGTTAGTGCGTTTTTATAATCGCCCCCTAACACATCAGGGTCAGCCCAAAGGGTAGGGCGATGGGTAAAGCTTTGCTTAGTTGCCTCAACAATTAAATGTGTCCAGTCGGCATCGGTTTTAGCTAAATGCTTTAACTTATTTACGGCACCAATTATTTGTAGTGAATGCACGCCTTGTGTTGGCGCGGGTAAGTTGTAGCAATTAATACCACTGAGGTTTGCATTTAGCGCAGTAACGACCTCGGCTTTAGTATTTGCAATGTCACCTGCGGTGATTGAGCTGCCTGCTTTTGCTAAGTCGGCGGCAAATGAGTTGGCAAGTGCGCCTTCATAAAATGCGTTTAAACCATACTTTGCTAGGTATTCAAACGTTGCTGCAAGTTTAGGGTTTTTAAAATGTTGACCTGCTTGTAAGGGCTTGCCATTCGGTATGTAGAGGTTTTTAAACGCCTCATTGGTATTGTTAGCAGCGGCTAGCTTTTCGCAGCCTGCTTGCAAGCTTTTTGTAACGGTAAAACCCTCGCGCGCAAGTTCAATAGCAGGTGCTAAAATTTTTGACAGTGGTAGTGCTGCATGCTCATCTAGTTCAAGCGCTTTTTGCCAGCCGCGTATTGTGCCCGCTTGAGTAAGTGCACTTAATCCGCCGCGCTCTGGTATTTGCGTGAGCGTGTTATATGCCGTTGTATTAGTTGCTGCGCGGCCGCAGGCGTCAATAGCTGTGGGCGTTTTTTGATTTGGGTTATCGATAAGCCAAAAGCTGTCGCCACCAATTGAGTTCATATGTGGATATACGACGCTAATCGCAGCGGCAGCCGCTACCATAGCCTCGGTAGCTGTACCGCCTTGTTTTAGTATATTTATACCCGCCTCAGTGGCCGAAAAATGAGACGCGGTAAATGCAATGTTGTGTGTGGTCATGCCGTTGTGCCTTGTTTAAAGTGTGCAGCTAGGTGCTTAACGCAAGCAAGTAGGCTTTTATCGTTACCGTGGCTCATCATTAATGAAAAACCATACGGATGATCATTTGCTAAATCAGCCAGCGGTAAATGCACTTGCGCTGAGCCACTAAGCCCTGCAATTGCAGAAAGCGTAATAATTTGCATGCGTAAGGCGCTTGTGTCGGCGCCTAATTTAGGTGCGGTTGTAGGTGTGGTTGGCAAAAATAAACAGCTGTTTGTATTTAGGTTTTTAGCTATTAGTGTTTGCCATTGGGTTTGTACTTTTAGTGCTTCTTGTTCTTCTTGATCAGTTAGGGCAAGCGCCATATTAAAACGTGCCGCAATTGCTGGAGCAAACTGGGGAAGTTGCCCCGGCAATTGAAGCCAATCTTTATGCGTTTTTGCGATTGCTCGCCCTTGCAGTACTCTAAAACTATCCGCCAGTTCGCTTAATAAGCTGCTGTTAGGTAGTTCAAATTCTTTATGGTGCTTAAAATTAGGCTTGATTTTTTCAAGCAATTGTTTAAGTGGGACTTGTAAAACAGGGTCAACGAGTTCAAATAACGGCTCACAAATAACTAAGGTATCAACGTTATTAATAGCTTGATTTGGTAGCAGTACATTACCTACATCGCTTAATAGCTCGGCGCTTTGGGTAAGCCAACCTATGGTATCAAAAGGGGGAGCCAACGGTATTAGGCCGTCTTTTTCAATCACGTTATGGCTTGGCCTTATGCCATATAAACCACAATAGCTGGCGGGTATTCTAATTGAGCCGCCAGTGTCGGTGCCTAAGCCAATATCAGCTAAGTTTGCAGCAACTGCAGCCGCAGACCCCATACTCGAACCACCGCAAGCATGCCCTTTTAATTTAGGATTTTGCGCAGCGCCATAATGTATATTATTACCCTCTAAGCTATAAGCCAGTTCATCAGTATGGGTAAAGCCTATAAAGTTACAACCAACGGTCATGAGCTTATTAACCGAGCTTGCCGTATTTTGAGCCGGTTTAGCTGTTTTAAACCAGTGTGGGTTGCCTGCGCTGTTACGCTCGCCCTTTACTGCAAATACATCTTTTACAGCTAAGCGATTGTTTGCAAGTAGACCAGATTGGTTTGTTTGCCACAGGGTAGGACCATGGTCACAAAAAATACCGGTCGTATTATTATTTTTGGTACTCATATCACCACTCGTTATAAAAAATCTGACCAAGCAGTTCAGATTTAGAGTGATTAAAAAGACGGATTAATTTTTATTATTTTTCAGCTCACTGCGTAACATCTTGTTTTTATTTTACAGAGCCTGATCCGCTTTTTAATCGGTTAGCTTATTATATTGTTTAAAACCTAAGCAAGAGGAATGCCATTAATTAAAATCCTGTCCAACTGGTCAGGTTTTGTTGGGTTATATGAGATTTGTAAATGTGGGCTATAGAAATAGTGAGATTAAAATGAGCTAAAACAAACCAATTTGGTGCGCAGATGCACCAAGTTGGTCTTTATTTATATGGTTTTGAGTGCTAAATAAGGGGCGTTTTACTGATGATTAAACCGTTAATATCGGCGTAAACCCAATCGTTAGGTTCAATAGTGGTGCTAAGTATGGTAACAGCTTGGTTTTTATCACCAAAGCCGCGCTTTAAGGTACTACGCGGTGTAGAGCCTAGCGCCATTACAGGTAAGTTAATCGTGGCAAGTATTTCAATATCTCGGCAACAGCCATTTATTATTACGCCTTCCCAGCCATTATTTAGGGCACGCTCAGCCATAATATCGCCTATAAACGCAAAGCGTTTGCTCGCAAACCCGTTTATAACTAATACTTTACCTTCACCATTTTCATGCAATATATCGGCGGCAAAAGAGTTGTCTTCTGGGCAGGTAACGGTAACTACTTTGCCATAAAACGTGGTTTTTTTACCAAAGTGATAAAGGCCGCTGTCTGCTACTTGCACGTTATCGCGATGATCGTCAAACAAATCGGGTGTAGTAAAGGATGTCATGGGTTAAGTCTCACTTTGCTCAGGTATTTTAAGACCAATACCTTTTAAAATTATGTGGGCAATTGATTGCGTAATTTGTGCCACATCGGTTTCGTCGTACTCTAATTTGTTCATTACGAGTAAAACCTCAGCCTGAAAGTCGGCGTAATATTGCGTGGTAGACCAAATAGTAAAGAGCAAATGGTAGGGGTCAACCTTATCCATTTTATCTGCGTCCATCCATGCTTGAAGTACATCAACCTTTTGTTTAACCCAAGGGCGGGTATTGGTTCTAAAGTAGTTTTGCAAATAAGGTGCACCGCGCAGTATTTCACTGGCAAATAAGCGAGATTGCATTGGCTGATTTACGGCGAGTATTACTTTGCTTTTAATATAGTTATAAAGCACGGTAGCTGGATCGTCGTTAATTGTGACGTTATCAAGCCCTAAGTTCCAATTAGCTATTATGCGGTCGATCACAGACTCGTACAGACCATCCTTACTTTTAAAGTAATACAAAATATTAGCTTTTGGCACCTGCGCTTCTTTAGCAACCATGCTCATACTTGCTCCGTCGTAACCTAATTGCGAAAACAATTGCTCGGCGGCATCTAAAATTAGTTTTTGGTTTTTCTCGCGTGTCACTTCTTTTTTATTTGGCTTTATTTGTGTGGTCATTATAGAGTTTGCGTGTTTAACGTATTGATTGATTGTAGCTTTACTGACCAAAAGGTCAATTACTAAAAAAGGTAAATATTAAAAACAGGCGAGAGGTTTAAGCTATAAACTTTAGGGTCTGTTGATCTTTGCGGATTAAAATTTGTTCAAACTAGGGGCTATTTAATCGCGGCGCGAGATTTGTAACCTAGTGGGCTAAGTAAAAACCGAGCAACAAAGAGTAAGTAGCCCCTAGGAAGAACCCTTTGGGCAGCGCCTGTTTGGCATTAATGCTACG